>NZ_JAAEJV010000027.1 GCF_015356785.1 Candidatus Neptunochlamydia vexilliferae
GAAGTTACAGAAGCTAAGTAACCAGCACCAAAACATGCTGCAGCAAAAAGAAACCTTAAGCAAAGAAACGCTAGAAAACCAAGAGAAAAACTACAAGCAGCAGATAGAGCAGCTTAAAAAAAGTCATCAGGAAACACTTTCTCAAAGCAAAGATCAGGCAAACTCTAACCTGAATAAACAGCTTGAAGAGCTTAAACAGCAGCACGAACAGAAGTTACAGAAGCTAAATAACCAGCACCAAAACATGCTGCAGCAAAAAGAAACCTTAAGCAAAGAAACGCTAGAAAACCAAGAGAAAAACTACAAGCAGCAGATAGAGCAGCTTAAAAAAAGTCATCAGGAAACACTTTCTCAAAGCAAAGATCAAGCAAACTCTAACCTGAATAAACAGCTTAAAGAGCTTAAACAGCAGCATGAACAGAAGTTACAGAAGCTAAGTAACCAGCACCAAAACATGCTGCAGCAAAAAGAAACCTTAAGCAAAGAAACGCTAGAAAACCAAGAGAAAAACTACAAGCAGCAGATAGAGCAACTTAAGAAAAGTCACCAAGAGGCTCTATCTCAAATCAAAGATCAGGCAAACTCTAACCTGAATAAACAGCTTGAAGAGCTTAAACAGCAGCACGAACAGAAGTTACAGAAGCTAAATAACCAGCACCAAAACATGCTGCAGCAAAAAGAAACCTCAAGCAAAGAAGCACTGGAAAACCAAGAGAAAAACTACAAGCAGCAGATAGAGCAACTTAAGAAAAGTCACCAAGAGACTCTATCTCAAATCAAAGATCAGGCAAACTCCAACCTGAACAGCCAGCTTAATAAGCTTAACCAAAAGTGCAAACAGCAGAAGAAGGTGCTTGAGGGCTTTAATAAGCTTCTTTTTGAAAGCTTCCCCGTCCTTTCAACGGAAAACATCGAGGAGTTTAATCACTTTGCAGGAGCATTGGGTCTTAAAGATGTTAAGGCTTCGATGAATACAGACAAAGTTAGCAACTCAACTAAAACATGGGGCATAAATGTTAATACCAAGGAGACGGAGAGGTCTTTAAAAGACAAAAATCCTAAGGACTATAAGTCTCCTTTTCAGAACTTTAAAGACCAAAACCGAATTGACTTTGAGGGTTTTTTACCCAAAAAAGATAATTGGGAAAAAGTTCTCCATATTGGGGGATCTGTAACCTTAGAGATTTCTCAAAAAAACAAAATGTTTCAATTCTTAGTTTCAAAACCCCATAAAATCAATCGATTGCTTATTAAAAATTTCAAGGGTATTGAAGGAAAATTGCTTGAGGCGGAATGCCTATCGGAAATTCATACTTTGATCTTACAAGGAGATGTTAATTATGAGGGTTTAGAAAAACTTTCGAAAAAATTTCCTAATATTTCTTGTTTTGACTTGAGAAATGCAGTGGTCAAAGGCAATGGGAAAAACTTATCCGAAAAACGGATTGTTTTAGTTAAAGATGATGGACTAAACTTAAAAAGCGTCGAAAAACATTTCAAAAAACTAAATAATTATCTTGTTGAATCTCTTCGCATCTTTAATAAAGATGCCTATGGTCCTTTCCTAAAAAGATTCCCAAAGCCTGGGGAAAGCAAGGAAGACTTTCCTACCGCAGCTGCTTTTATAACAAATGTGAGGTTTATAGTGGGACTCCCAATCAGAGAAACTCCATTCCTAATCCTAGTACCAAGGATTGGCTACTGCTTTCCTAATATGATGCAGCTTAACCTAACTAAATGTCCTGAATTAACTCTTGATAGCCTTAAGGGCTTAAAGCATCTCAAACTAAAGAATCTGTTTCTTGTTGATTGTCCAATGCTCTCTTATAAGAGGACAGCGACAAAAAACCTAGTCCCTAAAGAGAGTGCAATTGATAAGTTAATAGGCAGTAAAATATCTTATGGCTATTTCAAAGGAACTTTAACAGATAAACAATTTAACACTTACTCGGAAAGACTACAGAAAGGAAAAGATATTATTCATACAGTTCCTCACTATATTTTTAAGGAGGGTGTGCAAATCATTAAAAATGGCTCTACTCATAAAAAGACTGTTGAAAGATGCTATCACATTTCCTTTCCTCTACTTATCACAACCTTAAATCAACTGTTTAGCCATGGGTGTGAGATGATTGATCTCATGGAAACCCCTATTTCTGTGGCAGACACAGCCATGCAAGAGGGGGTTTTTACTCACATCAAAGAGCTGAGGGAGGAGACAAAAAAAGAGGTTAAAATTCGCTACACCTCTAGTGAATCCAACAAACATGTGATTTATCCCCCTAGGAAGAGTAACAATGCATCTTCGAGCAGTAGTTCATCAAGTAGCAGTCGACGCAATTAAGCGCTGCCATGGCAGCGACCACCGGGACGGCGCGGATGGCGACGCAGGGGTCGTGGCGGGAACCTGCGGGGAGCTCGAAGATTTGTGCTCCGCCTGCTGTATCGACGGTGGGCTGCGCTCTAGCGATGCTAGAGGTGGGCTTAAACGCAACCCGGAAATCGAGGGGAAGGCCGGTTGAGATCCCACCGAGGGTTCCTCCGGCGTGGTTTGAGGTGGGGACAATATTTCCCGATTCATCGGTGGTAAAACTATCATTGTGCTCTGACCCTTTTATTCGGGCGGCTTCGAAGCCAGAACCGATTTCAAACCCTTTGCTTGCGGGGATAGAAAGCATCCCTTTGGCAAGGTTCGCCTCGAGCTTTTCGTAAATGGGATCGCCGAGGCCGATGGGGAGGCCGGTCACTGTGCAGCTAACGACTCCTCCAACGGAGTCTCCGTTTAAATTTTCAAGAACTTTGAGGATCTCTTTTTCGGTAGTGGCCCCTCCAATGGAGTGGATCTGAGCGGTGACGGTCACTCCGAAGTGGGCGAGGAGCTTTTTGGCAACGGCGCCGGCGGCAACGCGGCAGGCGGTTTCACGGGCGGAGGCGCGCCCTCCTCCTCGGTAATCGAAGATCCCATATTTTTTGAGGTAGGTGAAGTTGGCGTGGCCGGGACGCATGAGCTCTTTAATGGGGGTGTACTTGGAGGGGTCGGCATCTTTATTGGGGATGATGATGGAGATGGGGGCGCCGGTGGTTTTTCCTTTGAAGAGACCGGAGAGGATTTCGGCCTGATCGGGTTCTTTGCGGGGCGAAGTGTGGGGACTTTTTCCGGGGGCGCGCAGAGCAAGTTCGGTGTTGACTTCTTCTTCAGTGAGGGGAAGGCCGGCGGGGCAGCCGTCGATCACAACGCCGATCGCTTTGCCATGGGACTCTCCCCAGGTGGTGATCCGAAAAAGGGTGCCAAAGGAGTTACTTGCCATCGCTGATACTTTTGCAGATGGCGTTGACCACCGCCTCATCCTCCATGGCGGTGATGTTGATCTCTTGGGCTCCGACTTTTTTATAAAAGTCGTGCCGCTCGTCATACATTTTGTCGAAGGAGGCGTCGGGATCGTTCGGGTCGATAAAGGGGGGGAGGGGATCTTCTCCGAGAACCCGTTTGCGGAGCTTTTCTCTTTCGCAAAAGAGGTAGAAGAGGTGGCTATTTTTTTGGAGCGCTTCGATGTTTTCATAGAGGAGCATCGCCCCTCCTCCTGCGGCGATGACCGACTGCTGGACATCTTGAAGGGACTGGATCACTTCATACTCAAGTCCTCGGAAGGAGAGGGGACCGACTTCTTTGTAGATGTCGCGGCAGGTGAGCTTTTTTTGGTGTGTGGACTGATAGGTTTCTTCGATCAGGTGGTCTGTGTCGATGAAGGCCCGCTCAAGTTTTTGGGCAATGAGTTTTCCAAAGGTAGTTTTTCCACACCCTTTGATTCCAAAAAGGACGATATTCACGTGATTTTTGCTCCTAGGTTATTGAACCGCTCTTTAAATTTGGGGTAGGTTTTGGCGATGCAGGCGGTATTATGAACCGTTGAAGGTCCCTTGGCCCCCATAGCAGCAACGGTCAGCGCCATGGCAACGCGGTGATCGCCGTGGCTGTCAAGCTCTGCTCCATGAAGAGGGGAGGGGATGATGATCAACCCATCTTTTTTCTCTTCGATCTCAGCTCCCATTTTTCTTAGTTCCTGTGCCATGACGGCGATCCGGTCACTCTCCTTTTCGCGGGCAACCGCCCCTCCTGTTAGGGTCATTTTCCCTTGGGCATAACACCCCAAAACAGCAAGGATAGGAAGGGCGTCGATCATCGAGTTAATATCGACCTCCATCCCTTGAAGAGGGCCTCCTTCTTGTATGTGAAGGGTCTTACCTTCAAAGGTCATCTTTGCTCCTATTTTTTCTAACACATCGAGGAGCTTTTTGTCCCCTTGAATGTCACTCTTGTCGACATTCTCAAGGGAGATCTCTCTTTGGGTAATGAGGGCAGCGGCTAGTGGGAAGGCAAGGGAGCTAAAATCGCCTGGGATGGTTTTTGTAAATCCTTTGCACCGCCCCCCTCCGGGGATTTTGTAGTGGGTGTAGTCATCATTTTCATAGGGGAGGCCGAGAAAATTGAGCCAGTCGAGGGTGAGGTCGATCCACGGTTTTTCGCCGGGACTTTCGACTGTGATTTCGGTGGGCTCTTTGGCGAAGGAGGCGGCGATCAAAAGGGCAGAAACGGGTTGGGAATCGGAACCATTCAGGGAACACTTTCCCCCTTTAAAGGGGCCGCGGATCGCAAGTGGGGCAAAGCCATCTTCTCCCAAACTTTTTGCAAAGGAGCCGAGCTCTTCAAGGGCGCCGAGCAAGGGGTTCATCGGGCGGCGGGTGCAGATCGACTCATCGCCCGTTACAAGGGTGTGAGAGGGGCGAAGGGCTGCCAAAGCGCTCACAAAGCGGAGGATGATCCCAGAGTTGCCAGCGTTGATAATCTGTTCGGGATGGGAGAGGTTACCTCCCACCCCTTCGACCTCGATAACTTCCTCTTTTTGGGTAACGCGGGCTCCAAATTGCTCGATCACCCGGAGCATGGCTGTGGTATCGGGAGAGTCTAGGGGGTGATGGATCACCGAGGTTCCCTCTGCCAAAAGGGCAAAGAGGAGGGCCCGATGGGTATGGGACTTTGAAGGGGGAACGGTTAAATAGCCTGAAAGGGAAGAGGGCTCAACTTGATAGTGCATCGATCATCCATCCTAAGGTTTCATCGATTAAGGGCTTTGGGACTGTGGTGCAATAGGCCCCTCCATGCCGCTCCACCTTGCCAAGGGCGGAGAGCGTCACAAAACGGGGGACCCCATTTTCTGACTTTTTATCACACTTCATCCATTTTTTCATCCTTTCGACGGTCACTTTGTGAGAAATTTTTAGGGGAAAGCCCCTTTCTCGGATGAGCTGGTAGACCGTTTCAAAATCCTCTATTTTTAAAGTGCCCAATTTATAGGACAAAAAGGACTCGACAACCATCCCAATCGCCACCGCTTCCCCATGGGTAATGGCATACTCTTCGATCCCTTCAAGGGCGTGGCCAATCGTGTGGCCAAAGTTTAGAATGCGGCGCTCTCCCGACTCCTTCAGATCTTTTTCGACGATGTCGCTTTTGATGGTGTAGCTTTCCCGCACCATCTTTTCTAAAGAGGTTTCGCGAAGGAGCGATTTTTTTGCAATGAGGCCATGCTTAATCACCTCGGCCGTTCCGCTTAAAAGCTCTTTTTCGGGGAGGGTTTTTAGAAATGAAAAGTCGATGAAAAGGGCCTGGGGCAAGTGGGTTGCGCCGATGAGGTTTTTCCCTTCTTTGACGTTCACCCCTGTCTTTCCCCCGATGCTGGCATCGACCATCCCTAACAATGTGGTTGGGACTGAGAGGTAGGGAATGCCCCGCATGTAGGTGGCAGCGACGAAGCCGACAAGGTCGGTCACAACACCGCCCCCAAAAGCGATCAATACCGTCTCTCGCCCCGCCCCTTTTTTAAGAAGAGCATTTTCGATCGTTTCTTTTGTTTTGCGGGTCTTATGTTTTTCTCCAGCTGGGAAGGTGATGGAGTCATACTTTAGGAATAAAGGATAGAGGGAGGCGACTGTTTCGTCGGTGACAAGGACAAGAGACTTCCCCTCAGTTGCTTTAAGAAAGTGGGGATCTTCTAAAAGATTTTCTGAAAAATAGGCTTTTTTATCCAACAGACATTCAGTGGTTTGCATTTTCTTAAAATCGATTATACCACTTTTTGATAATAAGACAACCTCTTATGTTCATGGGTGGTGATAAGAAACCGGCTTATTATCGAAATTTGACATTTTCGATAATAAGCGTTATTCTAGCTCTATGGAGATCAAGAATTCGCCTACAGGAAAAATTATAAAATGCCAGAAAGGGTACCGGGCCTTTGTCCCTAACCCTTTAACCACTGACATGGAGTGGGATAATCGTGTTATGATGTCTCTGTCTCGGGCTGATTTTTTACTGGGAAAACTTGCTCGAGAGGGGAGCAAACTTGGGAATCCCCATCTTCTTATCCACCCTTTTGTCACTCGTGAAGCTGTTTTATCGAGTCGAATTGAGGGAACGCAGGCAACAGTTGGAGAAGTCCTTGCAGCTGATGCTGGGATGAAAATCAAACAAAACCCAGACGATCTCAAAGAGGTTCAGAACTATATTATTGCTCTTGAGTATGGGCTGAAACGTTTAGAAAAGATCCCTTTATCGCTGAGACTGATCAAAGAAATTCACCACCACTTAATGCAAGGAGTCAGAGGATTTCATGCAACCCCTGGGGAGTTTAGAAAGAGTCAAAACTGGATTGGGATTGCTGGTTGTACCTTAAACACTGCTAAGTTTGTTCCTCCCCCTCCAGATCACTTGCTTGATTGTTTAGGTGAACTTGAAAAATTTTTGCATGAAAGGGAACTCCCTCCGCTGATACACGCAGCTTTGTGTCAATACCAGTTTGAGGCAATTCACCCCTTTTTAGATGGAAATGGTCGTGTTGGAAGATTATTGATTATACTCCTTTTAATCGAGCAAAGCATTCTCCCTTCCCCGTTACTCTACTTAAGTGCTTTTTTTGAGGCGACCCGCGACGAATACTATCGGCAACTATATAGTCTAAGTTCACAAGGAACATGGCAGGATTGGCTTGTCTATTTTTTAAATGGAGTAGCGCTCCAGTCTGAGGATGCTCTATCTCGAACGGAGCGTATTAATGCTCTTTTAGACAAGTGGAAAGTGAAAATGGCGGTTGGAGGTTCTCAGGCATCTATTGATGTTGTTGAAAACTTTGCGGTGAACCCTTATGTGACGGCTAAAAAAATTGCTGCCGAGCTTGAGGTGGCTTATAGTACGGCGCAACGGGTCATTTCAAGACTGGAGACTGCAAAAATTATTCAGCAAGTTGGAGAGGGAAAACGGGATAAGATTTACTGTGCGACTAAAATTCTGAGTATTTTAGAAGAACCTGCAAAAGTTCGAGCGAATGTTAGTTATTAGCCTCCAAGGAGGCCTTGAAGAGGGACGCGCAGCCATGCGAAAAAAGGCCGATGCGGTCGAGTTTCGTCTCGATCTCATGGAAAAAGAGGCGATTGCCCCTCTTAGAAAAGAGTGCCCCCTGCCAGTGATCTTTACAGGAGGGGAGTATTTCGATCTGGAGCCCGGCTATGTCGATATTCCCTATGACAGCGCCTTAAAAGTTCCACCTGGAATCAAGGTTATCCGCTCCTACCATAACTTTGAAGAGACGCCAGAGAATTTAGAAGCAATTTTGTCCGAGATGGAAAAGCTTCCTGCAGCGATCTATAAAATAGCGACGCAGGCTCACTCAACCCTTGATGCCCTCCGGATGCTTACCTTTGTGCAAGGGCGCAAAAATGTGGCAGGGATGTGCATGGGAGACAAGGGGGCAATCACCCGCATTTTGGGACCGGTGGTGGGAAGTCCTTTGACCTTTGCAGCTCCCAAAAAGGGAAAAGAGACAGCGCCCGGACAGCTCACCGTCGAGGAACTTCAAGGGATTTACCATTTTCATAAGCTAGGTCCTAAAACAAAAATCTTTGGTCTGATTGGCGATCCCATCGATAAAAGTATCGGCCACCTCTTTCATAACGATGCACTGGCAGAATGCGATGCGGTCTATGTAAAAATGGCCCTGAAACCCGAAGAAGTTGCGTCTTTTTTTGAAGCAATCGCGCCCCTTCCCCTCTATGGGCTAAGTGTGACAATGCCCCTAAAGGAGCGGGTTGGCCCGGGCGTATTCAATACGTTGACCAAGAAAGGAAACAAGTGGGAAGGGAGTAATACCGATGGAAAAGGGGCTCTCGATGTGTTAGAAGAGAGGGGGAAAGTGGCTGGGAAAACCCTTCTTATTTTGGGCGCTGGGGGAAGTGCAAAGGCTATTGCTGCCGAAGGGGCGGCGCGGGGGGCTCAGATCCTCATCGCTAACCGAACTCCTGAAAAAGGAAAGGCCCTTGCCCAAGAGGTGAAGGGAAAGTTTTTATCTATTGAGGAGGTAGCCAACTGCCCTTACGATATTTTGGTGAATACAACGCCGGTTGTTCCCATTAACCCAGAAATCATCCATGAGGGGACAGTTGTTTTGAATATTGTCCTTGGAGAGACAAAGCTGTTGGGTGTCAAGGGGTGTACTACGATTTCGGGCTTGGAGATGTTTCTTTCTCAGGGAAGAAAACAACTTGAGAGGTGGGGTTTTCCTCAAACAGACCCTTGATTTCTGTCCATACTTGGTCAGGAATTTCTGCTCCAACCCGTTTGATCACATAAGAAGCGCAGATCGTTCCCATTTGAGCACATTTTTCAAGTGGTTTCCCTGTAAGATAGCCATGTAAAAAGCCGCTAGCATAGAGATCTCCTGCCCCTGTGGTGTCGATCACTTGGACGGGAAAGACCCCCATTCGAAACTGTTTTTCCTTGCCGCTGACCCAAGAGCCCCGGTCGCTCATCGTGACAACGGAAACAGCGCAAAGTTCAGAAAGAAAACGAGAAGCTTCCTTTGGTTTGAGTCCAGTGAGCTCTTCTGCCTCCACCTCATTGCAAAAAACGATGTCGATATATTTCTCTAAGATATTGCGGATAAAGGTTTTATTTCTTCGGACGACTTCAAGGCTTGCTAGATCTACAGAAATAAGAACATTGGCCTCTTTAGCAAGTTTTAGGGTCCGGATGACGAGATCGGGATCGACAAGCTGATACCCCTCTAGGTGAAAAAGGTCCACCTTTTCAAAGATGCTGGGATCGAACTTAAGATCGGTAAGGCTATGAGAGGCTCCTAGGTAGGTGCGGAAGGTCCGCTCCCGGTCAGGGGTGATGAGGCAAACCGCTTGCCCTGTTGGAAGGGCCCCCTCTTCAAGGAGAGGAACAACACCTAGCTCTTTCATTTTTTTCGAGTAGTATTTTCCTTTGTCATCGTTACCCACTTTCCCCACAATGGCACACTTTTGTCCCAGCTGAGCAAGCCCTTTGATCACATTGGAGCCGCTTCCTCCAGGGGCCATCTGAGCTGCTCCCTTATTCTTATTAAGGAGGGAGCAAAGGGTGGGGTAGTCGATCGGGGCCCAACTTCCCTTCTCTTCCGCCATCGCTTTGAGCTCTTCATTGGTGATGAAAAAGTAGTGATCGATGATCGCCCCTGTTAGCCCTAGTACCCCATATTCTTTAGGGGCATTGGGGTCGTAAGACTCCCCAAGCAGGATACTTTGAAGAAAAAGAAGAAGGAAAAAGATATAGCGCATTTTGACTCCCCGGTTTCGCCAAAGTCTAACCTTTTTTTAGTTTAAAAAAAAGCTTTTTCGCTAAAACTTTTGGACCAGGATGATCGGGATCTACTTTTGCTGCTAAATAGTGGTAACATTCTGCCGCTTCTTTTTTCCCAATCGCGAGGTGGTAAAAGCCCATGACAACCATGAAGCCGCGAAACTCAGAGACATGAAAGGTTTTCCGCTCCGGATAGAGCTCGGTAAGGCTATAGGTATGGTTAAAGACCTCCCCAATGGCTTCAGATTTTTTCTTCCTTAAGCAGAGGTCTGCATAGTTAATCCGAGCAAAAAGATCATGGGGATTGTTTGCATAATTTTCCCGGATTAAGCGGTTTGCCTTAAAGATTTTTCGACGAGAGAGGTAGAGAAAAGTGAGCAAATTGAGCACTGCAGGACTGTTGGGGTACTTTTCTCGAAATTTTTCGACTTTTTTTTGAGCTTTTTTAGGGCTCTCTTCTGCTAACGAATAAAAGGTTAAGAACTCTGCCAAATCTTCTTTAGAAAACTCTTGTTTTAAGGAGCTTAAGTCTTGCTTCCAACTTAACTTATGAGAGGGAAGATAGAAGTGAGGGGTCCGTTGCTCCGGCACCAGAAACGTATTTTTCATTTGCGTAAAAAATTTCCCCTTATTTAAACTTGAAGACTTTGATCTTACCGGAGAAGGCGCCTACATGTCTAGAGTCTTTAATAAAAAAATTCTTTCCTTTGCCCTGAGCATTATCGTGGGGCTTCTCATTTGGAATTTAAAGCCACCTGAAGGGGTGACGACGCAAGCAATGCACATGTTTGCGATTTTTATTTTTACAGTGATTGGGATCATTCTCCGTCCTGTTCCCATTGGAACCTTTGCCTTCCTGGGGCTTGTTCTCACCGCAGCGACCAAGACGCTGACCTTTGAGCAGGCCTTTAGCGGCTTTGTCCATCCCATTGTGTGGCTGATCGTCATCGCCTTTTTTATCTCTCGGGGCTTTATTAAAACGGGGCTGGGAGAGAGGATCGCCTACATTATCATTCGTTACTTGGGAAAAAGCACCCTTGGGATGGGGTATGGGATGGTCCTCACTGATCTTCTTTTAGCGCCGGCGATTCCCAGCGTAACCGCTCGGGTGGGGGGAATTATCTACCCGATCGTCAACTCCCTTGCCAAAGCATTTGGAAGTGAGCCTTACAGCCATCCTCGGAGACTGGGCTCCTTTTTGATCAAGGTGACCTTCCAAGGGTCGGTGATTACCAGTGGAATGTTCCTTACCTCAATGGCTGGAAACCCCCTTATTGCCGACATTGCAGAAGGGATTGGAATTCATATTACCTGGGGTGGTTGGGTCCTTGCAGCCTCTATTCCTGGTCTTGTTTGTTTAGGGATTATCCCCCTCTTTCTCTATAAGTTTTACCCTCCAGAGATTAAGGAAACACCCAATGCCCGCACCTTTGCCGATAAAAAGCTCAAAGAGATGGGGAAAGTGCGCTCTCAAGAGTGGGTCATGATCTTCTCGTTTGTCCTTTTAATCACTCTGTGGATTTTAGGCCCTTTCATCCAGATGAAAGCGGTCATCGCTGCTCTGATTGGGTTAGTTGTCCTTCTTCTAACCGCAGTCCTTTCCTGGGACGATGTGATCAAGGAAAAGGGAGCTTGGAATACCCTGATGTGGTTTGCAACCTTGATTATGATGGCCACCTTCCTCAATAAGTTGGGTCTAACCACCTGGTTTAGCGGGTATGTCAAGGGGCATGTCCAGGGCTTTCCCTGGTTTACCGCCTTTATTATCCTCTCTCTTGTCTATTTCTATAGCCATTACTTCTTTGCCAGTATTGTGGCCCACATCGGCTCGATGTACTCCGCATTCCTTGTCTTGATGGTAGCGCTTGGTGCTCCCGGGATGTTTGCGGCGCTCACTTTAGGGTTCCTTAGCAACCTCATGGGAGGGTTGACCCACTATGCGTGCGGCCCAGCGCCGATCTATTTTGGATCGAGCTACGTGAAGGTCACCGATTGGTGGAAGTTTGGGTTCTACGCCAGCATTATTAACATCGTGATCTACTTTACTGTTGGAAGTGTGTGGTGGCGTCTCCTCGGACACCTATGATCTTGATTTATCGAGACGATAAAATCGTCCCGATCCCTATCAAAGAGTTTGAGGAGCGGCTGGGGATCACCTATACCGATACGCTCACCTTTGATTCACCGAAGATTATCGAAAAGATGAAAAAAAAGTGTGCTCGTAAGATGAAGCGGAAAAAATTCTTCGAGATGAACCGGTGGACCTTAGCGCTCCATGAAAAGGCGATGGCCTCTCCGCGTGAGCATCTCTACTATATCCGGTGGATCAACCGCTACCTCGGCTATGGCGTGTTTGCAGCGTGCGATATCCCCGCCCTGACCTACATGGGGGAGTATACCGGCCACGTCCAAAAGAGGCGAAAGCGGAAGAACCGCTTCAACGACTATGTCTTTAGCTATGACATCTGTGGAAAGGCGACCCGTTACTGCATCGACGCCAAAGAGCAGGGGAATTTCACCCGCTTTTTCAACCACAGTGATAAGCCCAACCTCACCTCCCGTTGGGTCATTAAGGAGGGGATCAGCCATATTATCTTCTTTTCGAACAAGCTGATCCCTAAGGGAACGCAGCTTACCTACTGCTACGGTCCCTGGTACTGGCGGAGCCGCAGCTGCCCTGCTTCTCTATGAGGGATCGAAAATTGTAATGCTTGTAATTTTTTCCATTCCGTTTTTCCCTTCAGGATCATTATAAATTTCAATTTTTCTTTTTCCAATCGGAGTAAGATTTTTTAATATGTCATCTTGCTCACCAATGCTATACTCTCTAATATTTTTTGACTTAAAGGGAGGGATACTTGCTAGCTTTTGGCGAGCCTCCATTATTATTTTAGCTTTTTCAGAGGTGCTTAAAAGCTCCACACGAATTTTCTCTCCCTCTACTACGCATGCTCTTAGCCACTTGCTTTCTTTTTTACCCATAATTATAGCCTGTAAAGACTTTGGGTCATCCTCTTGTTTCCTACAAAACTCGATTTTTCTATTATTTTCTGATGCTACTCCGTAAGAATAGTAGTAACTTGCAATAGTTGTTTGACTACTTGATGACATGGAAACCTCCTTAACCTCAGTTTCAGATTTATTTTACTTAACCTCAGGGGATTTTACCTTCAATCAAAAAAAAGAAAATTTAAGCAAAGCTCTCTCCGGAGTTAAGCAAACCAATCCCGAAACTGAGGCCTTCAGTCTCAAGCAGGATTTTAGCCTAAGCTGGTGTTAATTGACAGGAAAATCCCTGAATAAAAAACATTATATTTTTTTTGAGAGGTTTTCATTGCACTAAAAGACCTAGATAAGTATGATATAATACATCAAACAACCTTAGAGAGGTGGAAAAATGTCTTCTTCAGATAAATTATCTTTAATTCCTTCTTGTTCCCAACTTAATGTATTTGAAAAAAAAGTTCCGCAGTTAAACAAAAAACAGGCATTTTCACCTCCAAACCCATCGGTAAGTATTGAGCAGATAAAAGAAATGGCAATCCACTTCTTTACTACCGAATCAATAGCAAACTCTTCTAAAACTCAAAAAGCATCTTCATGGATAAAGCTAGGAACTGAGGTTGCTTTGCAAAAAATTTTCAAATCTAACCGAGATTTGTTTAATGAAATATCTTCAGAAATTGATGATGTGATCGATTTAAAGTCGAAAAAGATTGAATCCAGTCATAGAGAAGCTTTCAAGATGCTTTGGTCTGGTAATAAACAAAAACTGGTTTGTGATATCCTTGGTACCTTGATGCTTGGCCCTACGACAACAATGGTACTTCTTTCAGATTTTAAATCAGAGCCAAATCGCCAAAAAAAATCTTATCTTTTATTACGTGTAAAAATTAGCATAAAAACATTAGAGCAGCTAAATAT
This sequence comes from Candidatus Neptunochlamydia vexilliferae, assembly GCF_015356785.1. Classification (NCBI taxonomy): domain Bacteria; kingdom Pseudomonadati; phylum Chlamydiota; class Chlamydiia; order Parachlamydiales; family Simkaniaceae; genus Candidatus Neptunichlamydia; species Candidatus Neptunichlamydia vexilliferae. The sequence continues at coordinate 13,595 of NZ_JAAEJV010000027.1, forward strand.
TTCTCAGAAAGAAAAAGAAACATGGAAAAATAAGCTTCATAATGAGATAGATAGCTTTTCTTTACAACCAGCCTTCCAAGAAGTTATTGCTGCCTCTGAGTTTATAGCTTACTACCTTTTAAAAACAGACCTTTATACTCTGAATGGAAAAGCTTTAAAAGAGGTTATTTGTTGGGACAGCCAGGACGAGATGTTATCTTATATTGTTAGGGACGCTGTTAAAAATAGCCTTAGTATAACAAGTTACCACCATTCTCTAGACATAAATATATGCCACATCATCTCAGGTATATTTGCGGCTTCTTTAGATAACCCTAAGGAAGCAAATAACTACTTTTCCCAAATGTTTGGTTATATAGAAAAATTGCAATCTAAAATTACCCCTAGTCTCTGCTCTCATGAAAAAAACTGCTTATCGAATGAAAAGAAATATGAAAACTTATTCAACTTTATAATAAAGCATGCCAAAAACCATAACGCACGCCAGCTTGCTGAACAAGCTCTACAGAATAAACCAAAGCAGTCTGAGCTAGCAGATCAAATAAACCTACTCGATCTTTCCGGTTGTTGCTTAAAAGAGTCGGATTTAAAGAATTCGAATATTGAGCTCCTTAGGGAGTTGCGTTCTTTAGACTTATCAACCAATTGTCTAGAGCACATTCCAGATGCTATTGAAAAATTAAGGTATTTGAGATCATTGACCATTAATGGAAATAAGCTAAAACAAATCCCAAAATTTATTTCAAAAATGCCTAATCTTAACTATCTCTCTATTCTTAAAAACCCCATCAAAGAGGTTCCTGCTTCCCTGAAAAAAATTATTTGGGAGTTGCCTTACCTTGCTAGTTGGGTTTAAAAAGGCTTGCATATTTTTCAATATTTTTTTTTGCATCTAATCCTGCAACAACTCTTAATGCAGTGTAGCACTCTACCGCTGTGGTGTGAGGAAAGGGAAAGCTTGCTCTTATAAAAAAGGGTAGGTCTTTAGAAGGAGCTGATTGAGCAACCCTTTTCTCTAGAGTCGCTGTAGCTAGTTCTTTGTTATCATTCCCTTTAGGGTGTATTCCAATAACCGGAATATTTTGATCTCTTTCTTGCAGTATAAGTTCGTCTTTTTTTAGTCTTTCATATAAAGCATTTGTATTCTCAAGGATTGTTTTATAATAATTTTCAATACTCGTCATCCCTTTTCCTATAAAAAGTGAAAAAAAACTTTCAGCTTCTTTAGACATAAGATCTTTATCTCTGCTTTTTTTAAGCCTTAGACTTAAAGTATCTTCTTTCTCAAAACAGACAATAGCGCCCCCAGTATATTTATCAAAACCACAGCTATAAAATTTAGCTAAACTTGTTGTAAGTACTAATCGAAGTTTTCCGCTTTGAATTTCGTTTTCCAGAGCTTTTTTTATATCCCAAATTTTTTTCTCCGTTAGTAGCGTTGTCGAAGTATCTAACACCACTGTAAGAGGGAGAAGCTTATCCTCCCTGTTAGAAAGAGCTTTTTCTACAAGCTTTACTACTGGACTTTCCTCAACCTTTTCTAGGGTTACATTATTGGGGTAAAGATCTAGAACAAGTAGATCTAGATCTTCTGAGAATTCATCATTATTTTTGATTGTGGATACATTCCACTTAGACAGCAACCAAACTAACTCATCTTTGATTTCATAATAGCTACTTTCTAACACATTTAAAGAAGGTGTTTTGTTTTTATAGTCTTCAAGTATAGCTTGTAAAATGTAGTCAAAGCATGCCATTCCACTATTATAGCACAGCACTGTTCCATCTTTGTCTGGTAAAGAAGTGTGAATAACTTCTTCAAGTTCTTTTTCTTGCTTAACAAATAGACTACAGAAAATTATCTCTTCGATAATTGAGTGGTAATGGTTAAGAGCTTCTTGAAACGACAGGTTGTTGTTTAAACTCTGACAGTCTTCAAGTATTTTTTTAGCGCTGAACTTAGTAAGGTCATTTTCTTGAATTCTATCTAAAATATCCTCTAAAAGAGTTAAAATAAGTTCTGTATAAGAAGAAAAAAGCTGGTTTTTACATCCTTGAAGTTTATCCTTCGCGTTTTTTAAAGTGTTTTTTGCAAGTTGATTCTGGTTAGAATGGGAAGAAGAAGACGAACTGGAGGAGCTAGAAGAAAAATTAGAGCTTTGAGAACTTAATCGAGAGTTTTCTGTTGTATTGCTTAGTATTTTGAATCCTGTTTCAGCTAAAGCTCTTTTTATCATAATCATTTCTGGATAACCACCAATAACCCCCCGGTGATCAAGCATTTCTGCAATAGCTTTGTATTCTTTATTTCCTTTTTTCAAGTGGCAGTTGTTTTTTGAGAAAAAGATATAGACTCCAACATATTCGTTGACCTTAAGAACACCTCCAAAAAAAAAGTTGCCTTGTTGCTTATTAAGATTTTTAACTGTTTTAGCAATTTTGAGGTTAACGATATCTATATCATCAGAATCGTTAGTAAAGAAACCCTTAATCCACTCACTAATATCAAAAAAAACTAGATTATTTTGGGTTTGAATACTGGTAATTTTTGAAGTTTTGGTGTACCCCAAATTATGGTAAGTACAGCTCCTTTCCATAGCTATAGGAAACCGATTTGGCTTAATTAACCCAGCACTATATTTATTATTAAAATCAATATTATTTGGTAACCGGTCCTTAAAGACCTGTTTGAAAATCTGCAGTGTTGGAGAGCCATCCCCCCGATAATATGTTGCTTTATTATCTTTTTTTCTAAGGTAATCGAGTGGAGAGCGGTCAATTATATCATGATCCGTTAGTATGGGAATCGTACTCCCTCTAGAAAGAAAGTGTAGGGCAAAAGTCTTCACTTTAATCAAGGTATCTCTATCTTGAATATCTTTTGTAAGACCTGATAGACAAGAAATTTTTTCATAAAATCGGTTAAAAAGTTTAGTGAAATCTTTAGTTGTTATATGTTCGAGGCTCTTTGTAAGGTTTTCCTGAGCCGGTATCTCTATGTCTATCCTTTTGCTATTAGATGTTGCTGACATTTCTTCCTCTTAATGTTATAGGTGTTGAAAACCAATTGTTTAAAAGAAGAAACCGTATAAAAGTATTCCGATTTTTTCTTTTTTTCCCTTCGATATATAGAAGCTGAGCATAACAAATATTGCCTATTTTGTAATCTAAAATAAAATTTTATCATATCGGAATTTATTCTTAGGCAGACTATGAAGAACCGTACAAGCTTGATTTTTCCCAAAGAATTCCTTTAGGCAAAAATAGCTCTCTGATATTGTGCCGAGAAAGAGGTATTTTACATGGGCAAGAACGTTACACAAAAACTGATTGAAAGCCACCTTGTGGAAGGGGAGATGGTTCCTGGTGAGGAAATTGGGATCAAGATCGACCACACTTTGACGCAGGATGCGACGGGAACGATGGTGATGCTTGAGCTCGAGGCGATGGGGCTTAAAGAGGCGAAGACCGAGGTGTCGTGTCAATATGTCGACCACAACATTATCCAAAATGACTTTAAGAACCCTGACGATCACCTCTTTTTATGGAGCGCCACGCGGAAGTTTGGCCTTTGGTATAGCAAGCCAGGGAATGGAGTGAGCCACCCGGTTCACATGGAGAAGCTCGGTATTCCCGGTAAGACAATGGTCGGCTCCGATAGCCACACTCCAGCAGCGGGGAGTTTAGGGATGCTCGCCATCGGAACGGGAGGTTTGGAGGTTGCTCTTGCCATTGCGGGAAAGCCGTTTTATTTCAAAATGCCCAAGGTGATGGGTGTCAAGATTACGGGAAAACTTCCCGATTGGGTGAGCGCCAAAGATATTATTTTAGAGATGCTTCGCCGCCATGATGTGGCAGGAGGAGTGGGCAAAGTTATCGAGTACTATGGTCCAGGTTTGGAAAATCTTTCAGCGATGGACCGTCATGTCATTACCAACATGGGAGCAGAGCTGGGGGCCACCACAAGTGTTTTCCCTTCCGATGAGGAGACGCAGCGGTTTATGACCCTTCATGGGCGGGGGAAGGATTGGCTAGAGCTGAAAGCGGATCCTGACTGTACCTATGATGAGCATGACGAGATCGACCTTTCTAAGTTAGAGCCGCTGATTGCATGCCCGACCAGCCCTGGCAATGTGGTGCCAGTTAAAGAGGTGGCCGGCAAGCCCATTTTTCAGTCGATGATCGGCTCTTCGGCAAATCCTGGGATGCGCGACTTTGCGATTGCGGCGATGATCATCGAGGGGAAGAAGTCGCAAGATCAAGTATCGCTCGACATCAACCCTTCATCGAGACAGGTCCTTGAAAACCTTGTTTCTGGGGGCTACCTCGCCTCTTTAATTCGGTCAGGGGCGCGGATCCACCAAGCAGGATGCAATGGATGTATCGGAATGGGACAGGCGCCCGCTTCGGGAAAGATCAGCCTCCGGACCAACCCGCGGAACTTTCCTGGCCGCTCTGGAACCAAAGAGGACCAGGTTTATCTTTGTAGCCCTGAGACCGCCATTGCTTCAGCGATGACGGGGGTGATCACCGATCCCCGCGATCTTGATGGACCCTATCCTCAGTACAAAGAGCCTGAACAGATCGAGCTTGTTGAAGAGCTCTCTCCTCCAGGGGAGAAAATGGACCTGATCATGGGACCCAATATCAAGCCCCTTCCAAAGTTTGAGCCCCTGACCGACCACATTGAAGGACCGGTGCTTCTCAAGATGGGGGACAACATTTCGACTGACGAGATCCTCCCTGCAGGAACCAAAGTGCTCCCTTTCCGAAGTAACATTCCTGAGATTAGCAAGTTTACCTTTGGTCAGGTCGATGAGAGCTACTATGATCGGGCGATAAAGCATCAAAAAACAGGTTCTCTGCTTGTAGGAGGGAATAACTATGGGCAAGGATCGAGCCGCGAACATGCAGCGATTTCTCCCCGCTACCTTGGGGTAAAAGCGGTTATTGCCAAAAGCTACGCCCGGATCCACCGGAAAAACCTCTGTAACTTTGGAGTTTTGCCCCTCACTTTTGTGGACCCTGCCGATCACGACAAGATCTCCCAAGAGGATATCCTTGAGATTAAAGATGTCCGTCAACATATCGAAAAAGATCATGAATTCGAAGTTTTTAATAAGACAAAAAATGAGAGCTATAAGGTAGCCCACGGCCTTAGCCAGCGGGAGCGAGAGTCGATCCTTGCCGGAAGCTTGATTAATGTTGCGTTGGAGGATTAAGTGTTACTATTCATAGTCCGTGTCATCATCACCACCATTGTTGTCCTCCTTTGTGCCCACTTCCTTCCCGGGTTGGAGGTGAAAAACAACCTCGATGCGATCTTTTTTGGGCTCATTCTAGCGGTGATTAACTCGGTGGTGAGGCCAATCTTGACCCTTCTGACTCTGCCGATTTCGATCCTTACCCTCGGACTTTTTCTTTTGGTGATCAACAGCTTTACCTTTTGGCTAGCCAGTGAGATCTCCTATGGGGTCCATATCCATACGTTTTGGGGCGCCTTTTGGGGAGGAGCGATCATCTGGGCGACCGGGATCTTTACCAACCGCCTGATTTGGGATTCCCATACTTACTAACACCTTCAAAATAGGTAAGAATAGCGTTTTGTTGTTCTTCGTTTAGGTGGATATTAGGGCGCTGCTTTTTTACAAAGTCAAAAGCACCCTTAAAGGACATTTCATGGTGTTTTATTAAGTAGGCAACAAAGATCGAAGAACTCCGTCCCACTCCTCCTTTACAATGGAGATAAACCGTTTTACCTTCCCGAAAGCATTGGTGGAGGTAAGCGATCCCTTCTTCGATCTGCTTATGAGTTAAGGGGCAGTAATCCTCCGCATGAATATGTTTTACAGAGACTCCAGCTGCTTCCCAATCTTCTGGTTTTACAGGGGTGTTGAACCACCCTTCTTGAAGTTCAAAATCTTCCACTACCGAAAGGATATGGGTTACACCGAGGTTAACAATTATCTCTAAATGGCCACTGTTTGCAAGAGGAAGTGCACCAAGATAAAGGTTAAAGGGTTCGATGCGTGTCCACCAACTGCCACTTTTAACCAGCCTTTTGTAAAGAAGAGAAACTTCATACTTGATCTTTTTTATACAGAAAGGGGAGTTATCTCCTGCAAAATGCTCCTGTCCAATTTGTGCAGTTTTTTTCTGCTCTGGATGCTCTTGTTCGATCTCAGTAACAGGGAGATCAGACCCTGACTCTAAAGGTTCAATAGACATATTACCTCTTGGTTAATTTGAGAAAATTTTACCAAAAAGAGAATTTTTGCAACAGCTTGTTGAAAATTTTGTTGATTAAAAAAAAGCACATCAGATATATTTATAAATTTATTGTACACGTTTAACGTTTAGGAGTATATTGGATATGAAAACGCTTTTATCACTGATCATCACAAGTACATTTTTTATAACAGGGTGCCACGTTTCGAGCCGGACCTCGATGTATGGAAGCGGGGGGCGCACCTCCTATAATGTTGCAGCCCAAAATACGACCAACCAAGAGCTCCTTCTGAACCTTGTCCGCCTTCGCTACTCTGACACCCCCTACTTTCTAGAGCTCAACGGGATCACCACCCAGTTTAACTTTACCGGAAAGCTTCTTCCCTCGATCAAAATTCCCGGATTTAACCAAGACAATCCCGCTGCATTAGGAGGGGACTTTGCTTGGTCGAACCAACCAACTATTCAGTACTCTCCTCTAGAAGGAAAGGACTTTGCTATCCAGCTGATGCAACCTCTAGATCTCCGTATTATCCAGGGACTTCTCCTAACAGGGTGGGATGTTGATCGGGTCTTCCGCCTTTTGATTCAGAACATGGCTGATATTCCTAACGCAAATGCTGCTTCAGGGCCTATTCCGGTTCGCCCTCCCCATTACAAGAAGTTCTTCGAGTGCTTAACTCTCTTACGCCACTTTCAGACTCTAGGACAGCTCCAAGTGGGAGTTCGCTTTATCCCCCACCATGGCGACCACGATTTATCGGAAGAAGATGCTTGTAAAGAGCGTCCCAACACAATTCAGATCTCTTTTCCTGCCGAGAGTGTTCAGGCAGAAAGACTAGCCGACCTCCTTGAAGGGGTGAGTAAAAGAAAAGGGCGTTATGTCCTTAACATGAGACAGGCCTTCAATGAGCAGGCAGAAATTGGAATCATGACCCGCTCCCTTTTAAGTGCCATGTACTACCTCAGCTTAGGGGTGCAGGTCCCTCTGCGCGATCTTCAAGCAGGGATCGTTGCCACCACACAAAATGTCGACGGCTCGATGTTTGATTGGGGCGAGGTTGTGGGAGATCTTTTTGAGATCCACTGGAGTCTTCACCGTCCAGACCATGCCTATCTAGCGGTTGCCTACCGTGGCTACTGGTTCTATATCGATGACAGCGATGTCAACTCGAAGCGGACCTTTGTCCTCCTTCAGCAGATCTATAACCTCCAAGCAAGACAGCAAGACAAAGAGTCACCCATCCTCTCGATCCCTCTAGGATCAGGATAAGATAAGTAAAAGAGGGTTACTTCTTCTTTGTTTTTTGTTTAGGCTCTTTCTTAGGGAGAGAGGAGACAAAAGCCAGGGAGCGGCTGATCCAGCCTTGGAGGGCCTCTTGGTCTTGTTGGATCGCAGGGGGGATCATTACATACTGTTTCATGGGGCGACCCATGGGGATGAAGGGCTCAGCGCCCAGCTTGGTGATCTCTTCGCGGGCTCCTTCGGGAAGACGGAGGACCCAGTTCTCTTCATGAAGTCCGGTAAACATGTTCCCATTCACAAAAGAGCAGGGGTAGCCGAACATCTTCCGCATCTCGGCGGCTTCAAAGGCCTCAAGTGTTTCGTAGAACCGATCGATCAGGTCTTGGGGTGATTTCTTCCATTTGCCCATAACTTCCTCTTGGTTAAGCGGGGTTAACAAACATAACATTAATTATCAGACGTTGGGAGAGCAGGGGTTTTTATCCCCCTGCCCTAGAAAAAACTAGCGGAGCGACTCGATTTCTTTGCTTGAAAGTCCAGTGAGCTTCGATATTTGCTGTACGGGAAGAGCATCTTTAAGCATAGCTTGGGCGATTTCTTGATCTCTTTCTTGACGTCCTTTTTCGAGCCCTTCCTCAACTCCTTCTTTACGTTCCTTTCTTCTAGCATCATATTCGTCAGTCAAGGCCATATTTGCCTGAATGTATGCCTCTCTTTCAGCCGTGCTCCAATTGTACTCTTCCATCGAATGGTAAGCTTCTATCAGCTCTTTTTCTTGCACTTTAGAAGGAACTTCGTTTGTTTTTCCCCAGTTTTTAAAGAAGTACAACCATTTATCTTGGACCGTTTCTAACTCCTCCTCTTTTTTCTTGAATTTAGGAAGTTCAATGAAAACATAAGACATATCTTCTAGATTATGCTCTAATGTGTCTGTATCAAGGGTTTTATGATAGGAAATCACCTTTTCTTTCCCAGGAAATAGAACATGGTTTGCAATGGCAAGAAGGATAACGGGTTTTAGCTCAACGTACTCAGCTCCTTCAGGGAATTGAGAAACGTAACTATGAGCAAGATAAAACTGGGTCCGCTTGATAAATCCAGGGGCACTCTTATTTTGCATTCCAACAATGTATTGAATATTTCGCTCATCTGTGCACTTGATATTAAGAACACTTTTTTTCGTTTCTTTAATGAGAGGTGCTTGATCCTTTGGAAGAAGAGTGACTTCTTTGATTTTTCGATCCCCTTCTAGAGATAGAGCGGAATTCAAAAAGCTAATAAGCAAAGGTTTATGTTTTTCTGTTCCAAAAAGCTTTTTAAAAGAAACGTCATTTGTTGGGTTTAAATAGCGGCTCATTTTTATTTTTCCTCTGTCTGACTAAGAGATTCAATTGTTTCGAGAAAGCTTAGTTTCTTCCATAATTTCCTTAATCGAGTGGCCCCTATTAAGCATTGCAAGGGCAACCCCTTCCCTATAAGCCTCTCTGATAGGCAGCTGCAATCCTTGAGTTTTCTTCTTCAAGGTCTTGTTCACAAGCCATTTTTATGACTTCTATGTCATCTTTGAACTCTTCTCCAAGTTTTCTTATGAGCTCTTCATCTTTGGCCTTCACAGCTCTTCTATACTCATTTTTTTGCAGAGTTGTTCAAAGGTGAGCATGCATACCATAACAATTCCTATCTCTTTTTGTGACCTTGCTTCATATTTACCTGTACCCATTTTAACGGATCTTGCAGGTTTTTGCAAACCTTCATTTTAATTAAAAATTATTTTGTCATATTTATACTTAAAACTCTAGTCATAACGTCCTCGCAGAGCGAGGAGCTTAACGGTTAGGAGCAGCCCCAAGGGCTGCCATTTTTTCTAACCCTCCACTTTCCTAAAGTATCAGGGGCTTGCACCATGTGGCCCTCGACTATCTTAGATCCTCTCTGTGACGCCAATTCATGGAACACAGGACCTAAAAATGTTCGTACCTTTCCATACAGTGCTTTTTTGCGACATTTTGGAATAAATACTATGTGGTATTTGCAATTCCATCTAGAATGGGTTAAGCTTTCATAAGACGATATTATCATATATTTTCCTTTTGTTGACCCGTCAAGCCAACAAGGATAATATCGACATCGTCTTTTTTTTACTGAATCAGAGGCCAAGCCTTGGCAGTCTACTAGTCAAACTAGTGGTTTACCTATTGAAATTAGCCGCCTTACCAACCATGACTGGAAAACGGTTCATAATGTCATTAAAGCGTTAGAACAAGGAAAGTCAAAACCAGATAAGAAACCTAGAAAGAGTCTTTTAGATCCATACAGGGAGAAAATTCTTGAGCTTTTAGAGATGGGCTTGTCGAGTGTAAGGGTCCATGAAGAGTTAAAAGATCAAGGGTGCTGTGTCGCTTACCCCACTGTCAAAGGATACGTTGGTAAGATAAAAAAAAGGGAAGACATCACAATCCGATTTCATGCCGAGCCGGGGCAAGAAGGACAAGTTGATTTTGGACACTTCGGAAAGACCCTCGATAACCAAGGGAAGTTAAGGAAAACATGGGCCTTGTTCACCTTTACAGGTAAAAAGTTCGCACACTTATAAGAGAGAGATTCTAACAGGATTGATGGGAGATCGTATATAGTAAAATAGAGTCGACATATTATATTGCATAATCAACAAAAAAACAAAATACGACGACTCTATGAAAGCATTATCGGAAAACACTGATCAAAATTCAAGAAAAAAGTGTAAAAAAGTATATCGATCCCAATCGACTGTCTCTAGAAAAGTTGTTGCTTTTGAAGAGTTCATGAACCTCGAACATCACAAAAACTCTGAAAGATGTGTTGCTAAACTCCTTGAAGTCCCAAATTCAACCATGAGATCTTGGAGGAAAAAAGAGAGCGATAATGAGGAGTTAAGCGCCTTTTTTGAGACTCCTGTGGGAGCAATTTTCCTGGAAAAGAATGTCCTAGCGGTGATGAAGATATCTAAATGTGGTCCAAGTGGAATTCGTGGTGTAGAAGATTATCTTCAGTGCTTAGAGAAAAGTGTGTGCAAAGGTGAACGAGGCCCTAAGATTCTTTGGCAATATTTTTTTACCCCTTCCTGCAAAGGGAGTAAGGAGTTATTCTTGCCCAGCTCCTAAGTATCTGGGCTCCCTTGTACCTGAAATAGCACTTGCACGGCTTTAAGAGGAGACGAGAGGAGAAATCTTCTCGTCTACCGACTGACGTTAGGGAAATAGGGCCTTTTTTATAATCCCAGACTCTCAAGGTGAAATTTTCCTTGAAAGCCACTAATTTCGACTGCCGCTTGACAGAATTGCAATGTAATTTTTTCATTGGATTGAAAGAAATACACAGCAAAAGTGTCAAGTATGGGTAAAACAATCAAAAAAAGGGTCAATGAGGCTGAGATCAAGGCCTCTTTTGAGCGTCCTAGGGTCACAGCTCTTTTGGGAGCAAGGCGGGTAGGTAAATCAACTCTCCTTAGAGGCTATATGGCTGAGCATCCCGATAGAAAATGGGTCTTTTTTAATATGGACAGGCGGGATGAGCGGCTGCGGATAGCCGATCAGAAGCTAGAGCAGATGATCGAGGAAAAGGCTCTGCAGCGTATCGGGAAGGGAGCAAAGATCTGGGTAGCGGTTGATGAAGCGCAAAAGTGCCCTGAGCTTTTTGAGCAAGTCAAGGCGATCTACGACGAGTATAAAGACGCAGATAGAATCAAGTTTATCCTCACAGGTTCTGGGCATCTAAATTTGCACCAGCTTGGAGCTGAGTCTTTGGCAGGAAGGGTGGAGCTGATGCACCTGCGTGAGTTTAACCTAAAAGAGATGGCCAGCCTGCTCCATCCAGAGGCTTTACTCCCCTCTGACTCGGTTTTTAACTACCTTTTCGATGAAGCAAAGCTTCAAGAGTTCGCTGAAAAGCGGAGACCATTTGCTAAGATCTTAACCGAGATGCTCCCTATTCATATGGTTTGGGGTGGGCTCCCTGAAGTTTTAGAGGAAGAGACTCCTAAAGAAAAGCTGAGATACTTGGCAAACTACTTGCAAACCTATCTAGAAAATGATGTGCGCGCTATCGAATCGATCTCTGATCTTAGCCTATACCAAAAACTGATGAAGGCTTGCGCTGAACAGACAGGTTCTCTTCGCGATGATCAAAGGCTCATTAATGCCCTCCACTGCGCAAGGAACACACTGATTAAGTACCGAGGATATCTCGTTGCAACAATGCAGTATCAAGAGATATTCCCCTATATTAACAGTACCCTAAAAAGGATTGTAAAATCCCCTAAGGGATACTTAATCAATAATGGTCTTGTCAGCTACCTCACAGGTGTTGGAGATTATGAGGTTTTGAATAGTACAGGCTTATTGGGTCATCGGTTTGAAAACTGGGTGCTCAATGAGCTGCTCACTTGGACCGACTCTCTCATAGAAAGCCATGAAATTTACTTTTGGCGGACAAGTGGGGGGCTGAGATTGATTTTGTCATTTCAGTGGGGGCAGAGGTCATCCCGATTGAGGTGACATTCGCTTCGGCAGTCATCCCTCAAAAAGTGCGCCACTTAAAGGGGTTCATGGATAAAGAACCCAAAGTAAAATGGGGGATCTATCTCTACAATGGTCCCTTTAAAATTGAGAAAAGTGAGAGAATTATCTGCCTCCCCGCTTGGATGGTTTAGCCTGTGGTTGCAAAGTGGAAGCAGAGCTCGTCGGTCCGTTTGCCGATCCCCTTATCGAGGCGGTGGTCGACGATACTGACCGCTGCCTGGTGCGTGGAGATCTGGTTTTGCTGAGCCACTTCGTAGATCTCGAGGAGCTGGTGGTAGATCTCCCGGATCATGTTGCGCGCTTGGGTTGCATTATAGCCATCGCGTTGAAGCTCGTTCATTACATTGATGAGCCCTCCAGCGTTGGTGACAAAGTCGGGAGCATAGAGGATTCCCCTGTCTGCTAGGTGGTCGGCATCTGTTGGCTTAAGGAGTTGGTTGTTGGCAGCTCCAGCAACGGCGCGACAGCGAAGCTTGGGAACCGTCTCTTGGTTGATGACTCCCCCCATCGCGCAGGGAGCAAGAACATCACATTCGACGAAGAGGATCTCTTCGGCAGGGACCCTTTCAGCATCAAATTGGTGCGCAAAGTGTTCGATCACATCGAGGTCGATATCGGAGATAATGAGCTTGGCTCCTGCCCAGAAAAGGCGTTCGGCTAACCGTTTACCCACACTTCCCACTCCTTGAATGGCAACCGTTTTCCCCTCTAGGCAATCGTTGCCATCAAGCTCTTGAAGGACCGATTGGATGCCGAGGAATGTTCCATGAGCGGTGAAAGAAGCTGGGTTCCCACTCCCCCGCAGGTTGTGGACGCCACAAGCATATTTGGTGGCCTGAAGAATGGTATCGATATCTTCAGGAGAGCATCCCACATCTTCGGCGCAGATATATTTTCCTTTAAGGTGGTCAACCGCTTTCCCGAAGGCTTTTAGGAGTTCTGGACTTTTTTCGGTTTTTGGGTCGGCGATGATGACACTTTTCGCTCCTCCAAGACCAACCCCTGCCATTCCTGCCTTATAGGTCATCCCCTTTGAAAGACGGAGAACATCATTGAGCGCTTCATCAAAGCTCTTGTAAGGGTAGATCCGAGTTCCTCCCAGCCCAGGGCCGAGAGTCGTATTGTGGATCGCAATGATCCCTTGCAGTCCCGATTCCTTTTCAGTCACCTTGACCACTTTCTCGTATCCAGCAACCTCTAGCTCTTCTTCTCTTAGATCCATTCTTTAGCGCTCCTTAAAAAACCTTTACTACTTATTTAAAAAACCAAATTTTACCAGAACCGACTGGGTAAATCAATAGATTCCTTTTGCGAGGCTTTCCCGCTGTAACAATTTTAAGTAAGCTGGGTCGAAAAAATCCAGCCGACCAGCCGCCGATTTGGCTCGACTAGAAGATGAAAGTTTATAAATTTCTCCCAATTCGGGGTTTAAAATAATTTATAGTGTTTTTTCTGCGCTTTCGGGGCAGGGGGGAGCTCTGTTCTTGATGACTTCTCCCCCTTGACTTTGACTAAGCTGCCCTTACAAGGCTTCGCATCAAATCCCATGTTCCGCAGGTTATGCTGCATCCTCATATATTTTTTGGTATACCGGTCCCATTAAGCTGAGTATGGTTATCCTCACTGCATTGAGGTTTAGTACCATTTCGGCAACCCCTTGATCGGTTGTTTTATAGAGAATATGAACTCCCTCAAAGAGTTGATAAATCCACCTCATCGTGGGTTTCTTTGTTGGCTGGCCTCTCTGG
>NZ_JAAEJV010000028.1 GCF_015356785.1 Candidatus Neptunochlamydia vexilliferae
TTTTCCCATTTAGCTAGCTCCTATTTTGTACCTTGCTGAAGCTAATACTTATCTCAACTATTTGGAATTATGACAAATCTTTTTTACCAAATAACCCTGGGCAACTTACCAACCTTCTTGATCAAAACAAAGAAGGGCTTGAGTATCACTATGAGGAAGGGTATCTTACCCAAATCTCCCACACTTCTGGACAAGCTATCACCCTTGAATATGTCGATGGCCATCTTCATAGTGTAGCGGGCCCCGGAGGGAAAACGCTATATTACGAGTATGGTCTCGAAGGGAGACTCCAAGAAGTGCGAGATAATGAGGGAACGCTTAGCTGTTACGACTATGATGACGGGAATAGACTTGCTGCCATCTATAACGGCAGGGGCAATAAGATTTTTTCAGCCAAGTATGATGAGTACCATCGCGCCACTGAACAAGTCATCGGAGAAAACCTTATTTCTCAAGCTTTCAACCTCCGAGATCGATATGCAAGTATTGAAGGAGTGGCAAATGCTTATGAACATCACTTTGATCCAGAGTATCGCCCTAAGCTCATCCAAGACGCCCTAGGGAGGGAAATAGAGTTTACCTATGGAAAAGAGAGTGGGCCGCAAAAAGTTACCACAAGCACCGGCTTAGAGATCGAGTACGAGTATGACTCTCAAGGCAATCTTATTAAAGTCATCGATCAGTACGAGGGTGAAAGGCGTTTTTCCTATAACTCCCAAGAAAAGATCTCTTCTGAAATTGATGGTGAAGGAAATAAAGTTCTTTATCAATACGACCCCCAAGGGCGGCTGATCGAAGTTTATCGCCCTTTTTTACTCTCTTCTATTGGAGTTATTGATGGCCAAGCTGTTATTGAAGGTGATATTAGGTATCTTACCACTTTCGAGTATGATGGAGATTCTAACCTTTTGAAATCAATCACATATCCAGATGGTCAAAAAGAAACCTACTGCTATAACGCTCTTGGCTTTCCCGTTCAAATAAAACTTCCCAATGGGATCATCATTGATAGAAAGTATGATGAAAGGAATCGCCTAATAGAAGTTCAATCCCAAGGAAAGGTGGTAAAATATGACTATGACACCCGAGATCAAATTATCAAAACCACTTCAGGGCAAAAGTCAAGTCATTTTTCCTATGATGCTTCGGGAAATCTATCCTCCCTTACAGATGCTTCTGATCGAGTAACCGAATATGAATATGACTCTTATGAAAAACTAGTCAAAACGATTGACCCCCTCAGACACTCATCGACTTACGAATACTGCCCATCTGGGCTTTCCACAATAACTCTCCCAAATGGGTCTATAAGGGAAATTTTTTACGATGAATACCCCAGACCTGTAGCGATCAGGTAGAGTTAAAAAAAAATCAAAAATTCCCTTATTTGACATTAGGTGTCCCTCCAGGGTATCATGGGGCAAGTATATGCTCACGGGGTTTGTTTTCCCATCGAGCCCGTACAAGAATTTTTTTTTGGTGATTTTGATGTTTAAAGCCCTTATTTTTAGTTTGGCCCTGCTGCCAGTTTTCCTTTTTGGACAAGAGAATTATGAAGTGGAGATTACCCCCGTTGCAAAAGAGCTCCGGATGCGGATGCCCGAGTGGCGCCCGAAGGTTTTGGAGCAGTATCCGAATGGGACCCCGAAGCTTGTTATTTTTTATACCGACAATGAGATGGGAGAAGAAGAGGCTGTAAAGCGGATCCATCTTTTTGAATCGGGACGTCCTTTTGAGGAGACAGATCTGACGACTGTTTCGGAAGACTCTCCTGGCTTTAAAGAGTGGAAAGGGGCAATTGTTCCTCATGGAGCCAGTGTTCGCTTACGTGAAAATGGAGAGGTCGAGAAGATTGCCTTCTTTGATCGGGGCCTTCTTCATGGGCCGATGAAGGTCTTTCACTCGAAAGATCAAGTGCAGCACATCACCACCTTTAATCAGGGAAAACCGGAAGGGAAACTCTACTCCTACCATAAGAATGGAAAACTCGCCGCAGAGGGTGAGTATGAAGAGGGGAAGCTTGTTGGCGACTATACCAGTTATTATGAAAGTGGAAACCGTGAGGTTTTAATCCCTTACGTTGATGGGGAAATCCATGGAAAGATGATTGAGTGGTATGAAGGTGGAAGTGAAAGAGCTGAGTACCAATATGTAAGGGGAAAGCTCTATTCGGAAGGAAGTCAGATGGCAGTTGTTCGCTATGATGAGAATCATGCGATCGTTGAGGTGCAGGACTTTCGCGAAGGAGTTCCTTGTGGCGACCATATCAAATATCATCCCAATGAGCGGCAAAGTTATCATGTCCGCTATGTTGATGGGAAAAAAGATGGAAAAGAGTGCTGGTTTAATACCGAAGGAAAGCTCTTTGGTGAAGGACAACATATCAAGGGGAGAAAGGTAGGGAAACATTGGCGGAAACATGAGAATGGCACAATGGCCTACCTCGCGGTCTATAGTAGGAAAGGACAGCAGAAGGGGCCGATCCGTGAGTTTGATGAAAATGGGCAGAAAGTTGCTGAGTACTCTCAAAATGAAGAGGGGAAACTTGAAGGCCCTTATAAATCGTGGTTTCCTGATGGGGCGCTGCAGAATGATTGCCACTATGCTTCGGGACAGTTTGAGGGAGAGCAGAAGCAATATTACCCTTCAGGACAGATCAAACTATTTGGACACTATAAAAACAAAGTCAGAGATGGCCTTTTCGAGCAGTGGTATGAAGATGGAAACCCTGCATTGCGCGCGGTCTTTAAGGAAGGGAATAAGGATGGTGAATTTGTTGAGTGGTATTCTAATGGTCAAATGAGACTTAAAAAGCACTTTGTCAACTCCCTTTTCCATGGTGAGCAGCGGGAGTGGCATGAGGATGGGGTCTTGCGCTTAGAGGCGCGGTATGATCAAGGGAAAAAAGATGGAACCTTCCGCTCATGGGCTGAAAATGGGGTCCTAATCTTTGAAGGAACGTTTGATCAAGATCGCCCCATGGGTGCCCATATTGCCTACTATGATTCGGGAGATAAGATGGAGGTCTTCCACTTCCTCGATGGAAAAAAAGAGGGGAAGCATGAGCAATACTACCCTGATGGTCAGCTAAAAGTTGTTGAAACTTTTAAAGGTGATCTTCTTGAAGGGGAAGCAATGGGTTATTATGAAGATGGAAGTCAGATGTTTATTCGTCACTTTAGCAAAGGAGCGCCAACAGGAAAGCAAACAGAGTTTTTCCCTCCTAATGAAGAAAAGGGAACAGGGATTGCTAACCTCTATTTCTATAATGAAAATGGGAAGCTCGAGGGGCAGCAAAAAACCTTCTACCCTTCTGGAGCAACGAAGACGGTGATCTCTTATAGCGATGGAGTTCTCCATGGTTTAAAGGGGCTTTGGGATGAAGAGGGAAACCTCCTTGAAGAGTCACGTTTTGAGAAAGGAAAGTTGGAAGGACGTCATCTTGAAAAGGATCAAGAAGGGCGTGAAATTGTCTACCACTATGTGAATAACAAGAGGGAAGGTCCTCACTATGTCTATTATCCCTTAGAACTTACTGAAGGGGAAAAGAGCGTTGCCATTGAAGCGACCTATAAAGACAATCAACTCTCTGGCATTGTGACCGAGTACGACCCCAGCGGAGCAAAGATCAGCACAACAACCTATAAAAATGGGTTAAAGGATGGGGAGGCAGAGCTTTTTCATCGGAGTGGAAAGCTCGCGATCCGCCTCACATTTAAAAAGGATCTCCGTGAAGGTCTTTCTCAGCAATACTTTCAAAATGGACAGGTTCATAAAGTGATCAACTTTGCCAATGATATGAAAGAAGGAGAAGAGAAAACCTTCTTTAATGATGGGCGACTCAATAGTATCTATTCCTATAAAGAAGATAAGCTTCATGGAGCGGCCAAGCACTGGAATGAGTCAGGAATACTCATCTTTGAGGCGGAGTATAAAGATGGTGTTCAACATGGAAAGTTTGTCAAATACTATGACGATGGGAAACTTCGTTTAGAGCAATACTTTATCGAAGGAAAACTCGATGGGGTTAAGAAAAACTACGATCCTTCAGGAAAGGTGACCGAGGTCCGCTACGAAAAGGGAACGAAGGTCTCTTAATAACCTCAGAGCCAATTGCAAAATTACTGATGATCGCTTTTCGGTTCTTTTCACAATTTTTGCCGTTTGATGCAAACACCCTACCCTAAAGGGTATGTGAGTTTCCATCAAACGGCAAAATTTGCAAAAATCTTCCAAAAATCGGCCTTGTTCACCTTTTCGCACACTTTTTCCTGAACAACAAGCCCCTTATTTTTTTAAGTCTGCATACTTAGTTGGATGAAAGATGCGTCGGGGGCAAGCCCCCCGCTGCCCCCGACGTATCTTTCTTACATATACCACCGATAAATGTGCGAACTTTTTACCTGTAAAGGTGAACAAGGCCTTTTTTTGGCTGGCAAATTGTGGATTTATAAGTTTGTGAGATCGAACACGAAGCCAGCCGGGAAAAGATGAATCAAGATATCCTAATTCTTAGGGTTGACAGAGCACTAGGATGTAAAGCCGCTTTACATCACAGCGTGATGCTAATCTGGGCGCCGATGACAAGGGCATCACGGATGTTCCCCAGCCCGCGAGGGTTCATGATATATTGGACATCGGGAACGATGATGAACCACGGGTTGACCTGAAACCAGTGGTTGAGTTCGAGGACCGCTTCAAAGTTTTGGGGCTGGCCCCCAAAACGGGGCATCATCCGGGTCTTTTTCGCAATCCGCTGCGCAGCGCGGAGGTCTGTACTATATTTTCCATAGATGTAACCGAGGTTGGTATAGTCATCGGGACGGGAGGCAAAGAGCCCTTTATAGACCAGCCCGGATGAAATGAAAAAGGGAAGGAGGTTCCGGTCTTTCGGAGCAAAGAGAAGGGCCACAAAGGGGGTGAGCCCCCGGTCACTTTTCGAGTGACGGTAGATCATTTGGTCGAGGAGGATATAGTAGCCGCTGTTTCCGTTAAAGTGTCCCCCTAACCACTTTTCCCCTTTACTCTCTGTATAGTAAAAGTAGCCGACCCAGTAGTTGCCGGGATAGCCGGTGTCCTCTTTGAGCTGGTTGACCTGGTAGGACCACTCGGTGATGAGCTGGGTTCCGTCGGAGCCGTTAAGGGACCAGTTAAACCCGTGGTATTTGTTATCGGCCACATCATCTTGAGCCACAAAGGCAGCCACCTTCCCTAAGATGCGGGGAACGGGACGGACTTGGGCATAAAGTCCCCAGGTGGCGTTGGGATAGGCGGTGAAGGGACCGTTGAAAAAAACAGCAATCGGGTTTCCATCAAAACCGTTGTTCACAAATTTGTAGTAAAGCTTCGATTGAAGAAAGTAATTTCCTGCATCGAGACGGCCCGCTTTTAGGATAAGCTTTTTGTCCCATAGGATTTGCTTGAGATAGAGCTCGTTGAGGCGGATGTTTTGCCCCCCGTAAACTTGGGCAACGGGAAATTGGTTCCCAATCTTCTTGGCGCTGAGTTGGTTCCTGTCCGCCAAACCGCTGAGATATAGAAAGAGAGCCCCTTTGAAATGGTATATTTCCCGATGTCGACGTTGACATCGATTCCAAAGGAGCCAGCGTAGGGAAAGCCCCGCGCTTTTCCCCCTAAAGGATTGCCAAGCATGTCGGTCACATAGACCATCGAGGTGGCCACCCCATCGCGTGCAAGCTTAGAGCGCCCTCCGTTCCAATCCCCCGTGAGGTGGGGGCGGTCCCACCACGAAAGGGGGGCGCTTCTGAGGTAAGGTATTGGACCACTTTCTCTTGACGCTCCGCCGACGTTCCTGAAAACTGGTAATCACCAGAGTAAAGGGCCGAACAAAAAAGGAGAGCAACGAAGAATCTCTTCATTGAAGATCGCTCGAGCGGCCTGAGTGGATAAGGTAACGGTTTAAGATCTTTTGATGCCGCTCATTCGCCACCTCCCGATCAATGATCATCTCCATATTATCACTTGTCGTAATGTGATAATAAGGGGCATCGGAGCTTTCTAAAGTGGCAATAAGATCACGGAGGTTCCGAATCTTTTTTCCATTGACCGTATCGATAATCTTTTTCTCAAACTGTTGATACCCTTTGTTGGCATGATCATGTAGGACATGGGAAAGAATGACCACTTCATCAACATCTTCGGTGACTTTCCCTGTAACGGCATAATTGCAAAATGTTAATGCGGCATTGATATTATCCAAGCTGATGCAGTTTGTAACAAGGGGTTGAAAGACAAATCCCCCTAAAATGTAGTAGGTAGGGGGCTTGTCATATTCAAAGGTGACTAAATCACCCCCTTTTTGGGCAGCATCGATAACCGTTTCAAACGCACAAAGCTCTCCATCCCGAATCACGTTAACCTTCAGGGGGTCTCCATAGTGTTTCATTCGGATCGCGTAACGGAAAGGGAGGGTCAACCCAATATCATCAAAGTAAATCCTTCCATGTCGGTCAATCGGATATCCATCGACTTCAATTAGAATATCCCCTCTCTCTAAAAACCCAGATAGAAAGTGGTTAACAGCAATGTCTGTGATCAAAAGCCCCCCTTGATCCTTATCAATCCCATAATATTTTCTCATGGCAGCGCTTCTCATCGGCTGAAATTGAAAAGAAAATTCAGGAAACCCTTCATAGTTCTCCCGCTCAACCTCCTCTAGAAAATGACGGATGATCGGGATCGGGATCATGTAACCGATATTTTGTCCATCTATCCACCCTTGATGGACAATGCCCACTACCTTTCCACCAGAAAGGACGGGGCCCCCGCTATTCCCAAAGTTAATGGGAGCGTCGATCTGAGAAATGAGAAGGGAAATCCTCGAGTGACTATAGGTCATCATCTCTATCCTGGAAACAATCCCCTTTGTGGCAGAGGCCCCCTTTCCCCCCATCGGAAAGCCATGCACCTGCACCTCTTCTTCTTTTTCAACCAAAACATCACTAAACTCCAGGAACTGCTTCCCCTTAAAAAAGGTGGGGTCATCCACCTCCAAAAGGGCTAAGTCACAGTCGTGTCCCACCACCTTCACCGTTGCCTCAAACCGCTCCCAAGAGCCTGCTGAAGAGACCTCGATAAAGGAGGCGTTAGCGATCACATGGGCATTGGTGATGATGCGGTTTCCCTCAATGATAAAGCCCGATCCACTCGCTTGATAGGTTGTCGGCGGTTGCCACGGAAACTCATAGTCATACTCTTTCACCGTCGTAAAAATTTTAACCAGCGATCGATCCACTGCTTCCGATGCAAAAAGCGTGGCAGAAATGAGCATTAAAAAGAAAACTTTCACAGGAAAACCTCATATTTTGTTTTAGGGAAGGTTAAAGAAACAAAACATTTTTATTCAAACTAAATTTCTGCTATACTTGGGTCATGTTAAGTATTTTAAAGCGTCCTTTCAACCTCTGGTTTCCCCCACGTGTTGAAGGAAATCCCGAAGGGCTTGGCACTTTTTCTGGGGTTTACCTCCCCAGTGTTTTGCAAATGCTCGGGGTGATCCTCTTTATGCGACTGGGGTGGATCACTGGCCACATCGGCCTTTCCAAGATGACTGTGATTATCTTGATGGCTTCGTCGATTCTTTTTCTAACAGGACTTTCGATGACTTCGATTGTGACCAATATGAAGGTGGGCAGTGGAGGCTCTTACTATATTATTTCCCGCTCTCTTGGGATGGAGTTTGGAAGTGCCATTGGAATCCTTTTGACCGTCGCCCAGCTGACAACGATTGCGGTCTGTGTTACCGGGTTTGCCGTCTCTTTGCAGGAGCTGATGCCGGGGATTTCTCTCCCCTTGCTGAAAGGGCTCACCCTGCTTGCGCTTGGGATGGTCGCCATGCTTCCCGTCGACTTTGCCCTTAAAACCCAAGGAGTCATCTTCTGTATCGTGATGACGGCTATTGTCTCAGTTTTCCTAGGAAGTAGCTCCCTCATTCCAGAAACGATCACCCCCCTTGCCTCTTTTGAAACGATCTCTTTTTGGACCGCTTTTGCCCTCTTTTTCCCCGCAACGACAGGGATCGAGTCGGGGATGGCGATGTCAGGAGACTTAAAAAGTCCCTCCCGTTCCCTTGCTATTGGAACTCTGGGGGCTGTTGTCACCGCTTACCTGGCTTATGCTTCGCTCGCTTTCTTTCTCTCCAAAGAAATTTCTAGCGATCTTCTCCGCTCCCACCCAATGATTATCTACTACACCTCAAAGATCCCCGTTCTCTTTATTTTGGGAGTGTGGGGCGCCACCCTTTCGAGCGCTTTGGGAAGTCTCATCACCTCCCCTCGCACGTTGCAAGCCCTTTCTAAAGACCGAATCCTCCCCTCTTTACTCGGAAAAACGCCCCGCGCCGCAGGAATTTTGATCACCTTCTTAGCAACGGCGATGACCCTTCTCACCGACATGAACCACCTCCTCCCCATCTTGTCGATGGTGTGTCTCATGACCTATGGCCTCCTTAACTTTGTGGCCTTTTTTGAAACCCTTCTCAAAAACCCCAGCTGGCGTCCCCTCTTTAAAACGCCCCTTCTTGCCTCTTTTATTGGAACCATTGCCTGTCTTGTCAGCATGTTTATGATCAATGCGGGCTGGAGCTTTATCGTCTTGCTCGCAGTTGCCGCTCTTTGCTTTTGGACCGCTAAGCGGAATCTAAAGGGAAACTGGGATGACATCCGCTATAGTATCTTTTCTTTTTTTGCCTCAACAGCAACCAACAAACTGGTCCATATCAAGAAAAACCCCCGGAGCTGGCGTCCCAATATCTTAGCCATCGTGGATCCTGAGCTCCACCATCAAGGGGTGATCCACTTTGCCCATGCCCTTAACCAATCGAAAGGGTTTTTAACCTATGGGACAACCCTTTCAGACCCTGAAAAAATCACGATTACTCAAACAACCTTTGAGGAGTATTTTCGAGAAAAAGAGATCCCCTGCTTTTTCCATATCAATGCCCACCAAAAAAAGGTCTTAGGAACCCATAACATCGTCCAAAATTATGGTCTCGGTCCCCTCCAACCCAACACCATTATCCTCGAGCCCCCCAAAGAAGGGAAAGAGTCATTCTGTGATCTGATCCGCGCCTCTTACGAGCTCCAGAAAAACATTATCATCTTGCGGGGGCAAAACCTCGAAAAGGGAAAGCAGATCGACCTCTGGTGGGGAGGGCATGTCCATGCTAACTTTGAGCTCAGCTTGGCCCTTTCTCATATCCTCCAGTCGGGGAAACTGTGGGAAGAAGCGGCGATTACGATCAAAACCCTCGTCAAAAACGAAGCGGCTAAAATCCATATGTCCAAACTCTTTGAAAAATATCATGCGGCCCTCCGCTTTAAAAACCTCTCCTTTAAATCCTATATCGATGAAACCACCGACTTTCACTCCCATATCTCCAACTACTCAACCGATGCCGACCTCACCTTCCTCGGCCTCCGCGCCCCCCTTCTGCACGAATCGCTTGAGGACTACACCCAGTACTACGAAACCCTCATCGAAAAAACGAAGGGGATCCCCAATATTGCCTACACCCTTGCGGGTGAAGAGCTCAACTTTCAGAGGATCTTCGAATGATCCTCGTCTATGCCGATGAAGGGGTGGGCCCCCGCTCCTTAAAAGAGACCTGCCACCTCTTTCCCTCTGTGAAAAGGGTGAAACACAAAACCTTGATTGAAACCGACTGGGAAAAAGAGACAAAACTCCTCATTTTTCCTGGAGGGCGAGACATCCCTTACGACCGCGCTCTTAAGGGAAAAGGAACGGCCAAGATCCGCCGCTTTGTCGAAGAGGGGGGCGCCTATTTAGGGATTTGCGCAGGGGCTTACTTTGGAGCGGGGGAGGTGATCTTTGAAAAAGGGACCGCCCTCGAGGTCCATGAAGAAAGGGACCTGGCTTTTTTCCCCGGAAGCGCCGTGGGAACGATCTACCCTGACCGCTCTTTTTCTTACGATAGCGAAGCAGGCGCCCGCACTGCAAAAGTCTCCTTTGAAGGAGAGATTTTTGATGTCTACTATAATGGGGGATGCACCTTTCATCATACCGAACAATACCCAAACACCACCGTTTTAGCCCGCTATGCGAATGCGGATGACCAACCTGCCGTGATCCATTGCAAAGTGGGGAAAGGAAATATTCTCCTTTCCGGTGTGCATATCGAAACAGAAAAAGTGTTAGCAGAAAAGCTGCTTAAGGAGCTTTTCTGAAGCGGAGCCACGCTCCACCCAGCCCTGCAGCAAAAAGTGCTTTTGCACCCGCAAGAGGGAGGAAGGGAACCACTCCGACCATGATACTTTGCTTCAAAGAGAGGAACTGCATCAGCCCGAATATCCCAAGGGTATAGATAATGGCCTGTCCCACAAAAATGCTCGCTACAATCCACAAAGAAGAGGGGCGCTCTTTTATCTGGACCATTTTTCCAATGACAAAGGCTGCAATCGGAAAGGCTACTAAGTAACCAACTGTTGGAAGGGCAAGCCAAGAGGTAATGATTGCCCCTCCTGGAAGAACGGGAAGACCAAGCGTTGCCAGTACCAAATAAAGGAGGGTCGAATAGGAAGCTTTTTTACCACCCTGCATTACTGCTAAAGCAAAAATGCCTAACGTCTGCATCGTCATTGGCACGGGATATAAGGGGATCGTGATCTGCGCACACGCTGCTAAAAATAGAGCCCCTAGAAGGACCTTTGTTGCAGTGTTTATTTTAATGTTGGTGAGTCTTGCTAAAGCTTCCATAAATTCTCCTTGTGGGAGCCCATTATCTTATTTTTGATCTTTTTGAGCAACACTTCCGATCAAGTCGTAACCCACAGCATCTGTGATTTTAATTTGATACCGCTTGCCAAAGGCATCGATCCCTGAGGGATCATTGATGATCACCTCTCCGTCGATTTCAGGACACTGCCCCCGGTGGCGTCCCCTTAAGAGAAGGGGAGAGTCGGGGTGGTGCCCCTCAACAACGACCTCGAGCGTTTGCCCTATTTTTTTCTTTAGTAAGCGGTTTGCCACCTTTTGCTGCACCTTTGCAAGGCGCTTTTGCCGTTTTGCCTTCACAACATCTGGGATCTGATCGGGTAATTCTGCCGCACGACTCCCCGGCTCTTTCGAATACTCAAAGATCCCCACATTATCGATCGGATACTTCTCGACAAAGTCGACAAGTTCTCTAAAGTGCTTTTCGGTTTCCCCGGGGAAGCCAACGATGAGGCTTGTCCGGATCGTGATGTCAGGAATTTCCTTTCTTAGAAGGGTAAGTGACTCAATAATTGCCTCTTTTGAGGTGGCTCGATGCATCGCTTTTAAAACATCATTGTTAACATGTTGAATCGGCATATCGAGATAGGGACAAATCCGCGTATCACTTTTCATCAATGCAATCAGTTCAGAGGTAATTTCATCGGGATAAAGATAAAGGAGGCGGAGCCAAAAGTCTCCCTCTTCTTGAAGGAGAGTTTCGAGAACTTTCACCAACCCGTGAGACCGCTTATAGCCTTGATCCTTTCCCCAATCTCCTAGATCTTGAGCGATCAAAATGATCTCATGGATCCCTTGCGCCCGAAGGGTACGGAACTCTTTTATGATCTGCTCGAGTGACTTGCTTCGAAGAGGTCCTTTAATCTGTGGGATGATGCAGTAAGCACATCGCTTTTTGCATCATTCAGCAATTTTCAAATACGCATAGTGGGAAGGGGTAGAGATAGTCCGAGGAACTTCCCCCGCTTCTAAGTAACTCCGTGCTGAAGTAATGGCGCTCCCCTGCTCTTTGGCCTGGATCGCTCCCAAGATCCCTTCGACGTCGCCTGAGCCCAGCAAGTAGTCCACTTGAGGAAAGTGCTCTCGAATGACCTTATCATGGGTCTGGACCATACAACCGGTGACAATCACCTTTGCCCCTTCTTTCTTTTGGGCTTCGAGTTCTCCAATCGTTGCCAATGACTCTTCACGCGCTGCTTCCAAAAAACCGCAGGTGTTAACGATGAGGTAGTCGGCCTCCTCAAGGGTATCGCTGGGTTCATAACCCGCTTTGAGCAAGATACCGAGCATCACCTCGGTGTCGACCCGGTTGCGGGGACACCCAAGACTGACAAAGAAAAGTTTGTTTCCTCCATGACGAAAAGTAGGAGGGGCTTCCTCAACCACTTTGGCGGGAGTTTCTTCAGGGTAAAGCTTCAACATAAGGGATGATTATGCCCTTATTCCACCTATTCCGACAAGGTCTGAATATCTTCTGCAACTTTTTTTTGATTTTCGGGGCTCGGATCGTTGATGAAGTTGGCATAGTCAGTATTAAGCTTTTCTTCATCTTTGATCTTCCTCTCTTTGAGCGCCGCTGAAGCACTTTCGTTCATCACGCCCAGTGCTTCATCCATCACCTTTTTCAATTGCTCTTTCTTATGAAACTCTACATTAGGCTTCGTGTATTCTTCGAAAGATTTGTGAAAAAGATCGAGACCCTTTTTGTAATCATCTTGATACCGCTCGATCTCATCTTTAGAATGGTGTCCTCCCCCTTGTACGCCTTCAATACCAGCCATCATTTTTCTCCTTCCTATTTTTTTCTTTACCTTGTAAGATGCTTTTTAGTCTAATGAATAGGAAGTAAGATGTTGAAAACGGTTTTTGTATTTCTTTTAGCTTGTAGTTGCTTAGTAGCACTTGAAAAAGGGCAGCCACAGAAAATTCCAAAGACCCCTCCCCCTATCGAAAAGGTGGACCGCGATTTAGCCCAGGCGCAAGCTGACTTTGAAATTGCTCGAAAGATGTTTAACCCTTGGTATGCGGGTCCTCTCCTCACCCCTTCTGCTCATAACGTTCCCCCTGGACAATTTGTCGTCCAACCCTATTTATTTGTCACCAATACCTTTGCCCTTTTTAATGAAAACCGGCGGTCGGTCAATATTTCCGACATCTGGACCGTTAATCCTCTTGTCCTATTCCAAATGGGTTGTCTCTCTTGGCTCGACTTTACCGTGACCGTTCAGGGAATTTATAACAATCAATCGGGACAAGATACATTTTATTGGGGAGATACAGAAGTCGAGTGGGGCTTTCAGCTGATGGAAGAATCCCCCTATAAACCTGCAGTTCGGATGACACTCACAGAAACATTGCCGACAGGGCGGTATGAAAAACTCAACCCCCGAAAAAATGGGATCGATGCAACAGGGGAAGGGACCTACCTCACTAACTTTTCTCTCAACGTTTCGAAAGTCTTTTGGTGGGTCACAACCCACCCCTTTGCTTGGCGCCTTTCCCTTAACTATGGTATTCCAACAACCGTGCAGGTGCAAGGCTTTAATGCCTATGGGGGCGGCTATAAAACGCGGGGGAGTGTCCGCCCTGGAAACCTCATTCAAATCGACACCTCGGTCGAGCTCAGCTTCACCCAGAGATGGGTTCTAGCGATAGATCTTGCCTATACCTACCAAAACCATAGCACGTTTGCAGGACACAAAGGGAAAACAGCAAATGGGCAAACCGCATCGGTGGGCCTTCCCTCTAACGATCAGTTTAGCTGCGCTCCTGCCATCGAATATAACCCCTCCGATCGGATGGGCTTCCTTGCTGGAGTCTGGTTCACCATTACAGGAAGAAACTCGAGCGATTTTATCTCAGGCGTCTTATCGATGTACTATAACTGGTAGATATTACCGAAAAAGTGCTCGATGGCATGACGAGCATGTTTGGGTATAGGATCGTTAGCGGTCGGCACTGTAAATGCATGCATCGTCCCACCATAAACATGGACCTGCCAATCAGCGCCTGCTTCACTCATCTCTTTTTCAAAAGCAAGGACTTGGTCAGGGGGAACCACTGGATCGTCATGGCCATGAAGAGCCAAGATTTTTGCCCGTGGCTTTGAGGGATAGTTAGGAGGATTTAGAAGACCATGGATACTGACCACTCCTTGCAAATCGGCGCCGCTGCGGGCAAGATCCAGAGCGCAAAGTCCCCCAAAGCAAAGCCCAATCGCCCCCATCTGCTTCGGATTAAGCTCCTTTTTAACCGCTGCAACAGCCACCTCCATCCGACTCAGAGAAAAACTCCCTTCCCATACATATCAAGAGCAATGCCGGTATAACCAAGCTCTGAGAGCCACTTCGCCTTTTCCAAAACAAAGTCATCCCGCCCGCGCCAGGCATGAAAGATCAAGATGGCCGGTCTCTTGCCAATAGCCGCTGCTTCAAGGGAGGCTCCGTTATGTTCATATTCAAAGTAGTCCATAAGAAGGATTAAAACATTTGTTGAAAAAAAAGGGAACACAATTGAAAATGGCGGGTATGAAAATCATCTTTCTTCTCCTAGTTTCATGGACTCTTTTTGGAAAGGAGCTCCATCCCATCACAAAGGTTAACCAGTGGTGCAAAAAGGAAAAAGAGTGGACAGAAGGGCAATTTCTTCAGAAGGCAACCCTTGCAACGGTCACCGCCCAAGGACATCCCCACGTTGAAAGTGTTGATATTGTCCACTTTGATAAAAAAGAAGGTCCCCTCTTTTTTATCGGACGTGACCTCTCTTTGCATCCTCATGCCGCTCTCCACCTCCCCCTTCCTCGGACCCACCGCACTGTGTCGATCAAAGGAACGCTGCATCCCATTGCGATGGCTGAACGGGAAAAGAGGTGGAGCCAACTCCCCCTCTATAAAAAGCGTCTTTTCCTCCCCGAAAAAGCCTCTCCTAAAGGGGCCTTAATGCCTGTAACTTTTATCGGTTACCGGGTCATTCCACACACAATAACTTTCTCCGAAAACCCTCCCCGCTCTCTTCCTAATCAAGAGGTTATCACTCTCAATTGAATTAGAGGTTATCAATAATCCTCTAATCGGTATAGTGAGGCTATGGCTGGGAACAAGAAGATATTGCTTACAGGAGCCCGCTCCCTATTTACCCTTGACTTAGGAGCTGGGCAAAAATAACTTATACATTTCTGCAACCATAACATCTTCATCTGCTTTGTTGCAACTCCTTGAAAGCTAATAACCTCAGCTTTAGGTTTATTTCACTCAGCCTCAGGGGGTTTTAGCTTTCTTTTCTCCTTTTTGATCTTGGAGTGGACAGCTCACCGCATGGCTTTTCTTCGCTTATGGCTCCGAAGCCATGTCAGTTCGCTGGAAAGGTTTTTTTCTAGAAAACCTTGCTCATCTTTCACCAAGTAGCAAGCCTCTTTTTTTCAGATTTTTAGCCACTTATCATATTCGCTTTGATTCGAGTTTCAGCTTAAAAAAAATCCACTGAACTGACACAGCTTCGGAGCCTTAGGCGAAGAAGAGCTGCGTCGTGAAGTGTCCACGGCTTCAAGATGGCTCTGCAAAATTGATCTGAACGAGGGTTGGAACAGTGCTTTGCACGGCCCCCCGAGGAAGATCGGTTTGGCTTGCCAGATTGAAGCTCAAGGGGGCAGCGGGGGGCCCCGCCCCCGACGCATCTTTCTTACATATACCACCGATAAATGTGCGAACTTTTTACCTGTAAAGGTGAACAAGGCCCAAAAAAAGGGGCTCACCGGGCAATTTGCCTTTGATTTCATCGAAAAGTCTGATGGAACCCTCTATGCCATTGAGTGTAACCCCCGCGGAACCAGCGGTCTCCACCTCTCCCAGAAAAGTGACCACATCCCCCAAGCCTTTTTAGACCCAGCAAGCTCTTGTATCACACCCACATTGGGGTATTCCAAGCAAATTGTTTGGGGAATGCTCCTGTACGGGTGGAAAACTCGAAGGCTTTTCACCTTTTTCAAAAAACTTTTCACCCTAAAAGATCTTGTTTTTTCAAAAAATGACCTCAAACCCTTTTTCTACCAGCCGATCCTCTTTCTATTCTATGTGGTCAAAAGTCTCCGACTCCGCACTTCTCTCCCAGCTATGTTTAACTTTGATACCGACTGGAATGGCCAGAAGGAAAAGGGAGAAAATGTGCTTGGATAGTTATTGATCCCGGGATATAACCCGGAGTGCTACTAATGTCAAATGAGGGGATTTTCGATTTTTCGTCAGGTTCAGAGGGACAAAATGACCACATACTTGCCTAAAGTAGGGGTCATTTTGTCCCTCTGAACCTGGAGAAAAAGAAAAATTCAAGCAGTTGACAGTAGTAGCACTCCGGGTTATAATAGCTCCATGTTTGTACTATCATCTTTATTGGCACTAGCGGTGATTGCCGCCCCTATTTTAGAAGCTAAAAATCAGGCAAAAGCAACGGTTGTTGTGATTTTGCTCGGCCCTCCTGGAGCTGGGAAGGGAACCCAAGCAGGAATTCTTTCAAAAACCCTCCAGGTTCCCCACATCTCAACAGGAGATCTTCTCCGTGCAAATGTCAAGGAAGGAACCTCTCTTGGAAAAAAGGCTAAAGGGTACATGGATGCCGGCAAGCTTGTCCCCGATGATTTGATTCTCGACATGCTCTTTGACCGGGTCAGCGCTCCTGACTGTGAAAAAGGATATATCCTTGATGGTTTTCCCCGCACCCTTGCCCAAGCAGAAGCTTACCATAAGCGGCTCGGAAGCCTTGCCAAAACCATCGCGATTAACCTAGAGCTCAGTGATGATACGATTGTTGAACGCTTAGAAAACCGTTTGGTTTGTAGCGGATGTAGTGCTCCCTACCACCTGATCACTTCCCCTCCCAAAAAGGAAGGAAGCTGCAACCATTGTGAAAGCCCCCTCATCAAGCGGAGTGACGATCAAGAAGAGGTGATCCGCAAGCGGCTCACCGTCTATCACAACCAGACGGCTCCTCTTATCACCTATTACTCAAAAGAGAAAAGCCTTAAAGGGGTCTCATGCAACCGCTCGATTGACGCTATTCTTCAGGAAATTCTCGATTATCTTCGAGAAGTGTACCAGGAAATCAAGGGCTCGTAAAAAAATAAATACCTTAATTTGACTCAGCGAGATGCAGCAAAATTGAGCTGAATGAGGAGCATCATTCCCAATAGGGAAGGGCAACGAAGAAGCTTAATTTAGCAAAGTCGCAGCCAGTCAAATTGAGGTATTTATTTCTTTACGAGCCCTAAGAGCTAAGGGTTAAAAAAGTTTGCGATCATCTCCTGATCGACAGTGTAAAGAATCGCGCGAAACATCGCAAAAAAGGTGCGGCTTCCATCCTCTTCCACTGAGTAGACATAGGCAATCGAGTGAATCGTTTCGTTATCCATCCGATTTTCCACTTCAACTTCAATAGGCGACTCGGTATGGAGTTCCATCTTTTCTCGAAGGACAGTCCAGTGCCAGGGCAAGCCAACAAGCTCTCCTGTTCCTGTGATCGTTCCTCCCTCTCCTGATAAGGTAATCTCATGTAAATCTTCTTCAAGCTGGGAAGCCTGCTCCCACTCGATCACTTCCCCATCATGGGCCTTTAAAAGCCAGTGCTCGGTAAACTGCTTTTCATCTGGAAAAGTGGCTTGCTTCAAAAAAAGGAGGCCATAGTGATCAGCCCTTTCTTCTCCAGGAATTTGAGAACGAATCTCTCCGATGTAACATGTTGTCCCATTCGCAAAAAGAACTAGGGGAAATAAAAGTATGATGAACCACTTCATGATAGACTCCTTTTAAGGATCTCGTTAGATTGCTCGATTCCTAAAGACCGTATATAAAAACGGGCTTTTTCCTCAAGGATTTCTTGCTTAGTAAAGTCCCCTTCTTTGCCGAGATGTGCTCTTTTCCTTTTGAGAAAGTCATAGAGGGTAATCGCTGCTGCAACCGACAGATTAAGACTTTCCACCATCCCATACATCGGTACTTTAAAAAGAATGTCTGCCTGCTGCTTTGCCTCTTCAGAAAGCCCCTCCCTTTCATTGCCAAAAAGGAAGCAGAGGGGAAGGTCGAGAGGAAGCTCCTCAAGAGGCACTTCCCCTTCAGCACAAGCTCCAGCAATGAGAACCTTTTTTTTGTTAAGGAAATCTTCTAGGGTCTCGTGACGGGTCAAGCGTGTCCACTTAAGCGTCCCCTTGGTGGTGTTTTTCCCCTGCCCTTTTTTCATCTGTGCATTGATAAAGTGGAGCTGAGAAACCCCTAGGGCTTCCGCTGTACGAATCACCGCTAGACCATTATGAATATCATAAGGAGCCTCAAGAGCGACCTCAATAGAATTTAAGCGACAAGCAAGAACCTGATCGATCCTAGCAATCCGCTCCTCTGTAAGGAAGGTATGAAGGTGATGAATGATCCCTTCTTTTGAATAGGTTTGAAGCAACTCTTCTAGCATAATAACAAAGTACTACGCCTGTAGAGTTTAGCTCAATAAAAAATACTCTGCACACGACAATTTTTGGAAGGCAAGGGGCGAGCGAGGCAAAACCAGATTTTCTTGAATAACGAATCCCATAGCCAAAGCGCTATGGGTGAGGAAGAAAGGAAATCTGGTGAAGCCGCAGCCGTCCATCGACTCCAAAAATTATCGTGTACAGAGCAAAAACGATCTCGCTTTGAACATCGAGCTCATCCACAAAGATTAACGCTTTGTTTTCTTCTTTTTGCTATCCTTGGACCAAGTGATCGTATGGTAGATAAAGGCGACGCCAAACAACACGTAAATGATGCGGACGAGCCACTCGCGATCAAAGACACACTCGACCAAATTCAATCGATACAGTCCCACGAATCCCCAAACAATTCCACCTAGAACCAAGAAAAGGACAGCTAAACCATCTAGTCTTTTCAACGTAATGGATATCCTCCGCTTAATCTATTTATTTCCAACGTTTTTTAATTTGTTTCCAACCTACTGCTTGGTAAACTGCAGATATACCGACTAAGATATAAATCACACGATATAGCCACTCAGGTCTAATAAAAGTTTCGATAAGATTAAAATTAAATAATCCGATCAGCCCCCAATTAAGACCACCAAGACAAAGGAAAATACAAACAAGTGTATCTAGTTTCTTCATTGCCTACTCCTTAAACAATCCCAAATAAGAGCAGGGGCAATTATATCGCATTGCCTTCGCTCTATAATTAACTAATTACAAAACCAGAAAGTTTATTTCAAATAATAATTTTTATTTATTTTCTATCTTGCTGAGAGTGTTAGAGAGTGTCGTCAAATTATCTCTGATGGAAGAGTTCTTTCTATAACCCCGGAGTGCTACTAATATTAATTAAGGGGATTTTCGATTTTTTTTCAGGTTTATGGGGGCAAAATGACCACATACTCCAGTAGAGCAGGGGTCATTTTGCCCCTCTGAACCTGGAGGAAAAGAAAAATTCAAGCAATTGATATAGTAGCACTCCGGGGTATAAGAGATCTCCAAGGCGCCCAATAGAGAGAGCCCCAAAGTGGGCTCTTGAAGTAGGGCAACGCTGGAGATTTCAATAGAAAGGGCTAAGACAGCAGCGAGAATTTGACAATACTCTCTAAAATTTCACACATTTTTTTTCTGTCCAGTACTCATCCCCATAAGAATAAAGGATCTGTTTCCCCTTCTTAATTCCATGAGCTCCTGAGGTAAAAACAATGCGTGGCCCCTTTTCTGTATAATACTCCCAAGGGATCGCATTATTTTTTGCTTCCCCTTCAGCGCAGTGGTTCATGAAGCGGGCCCAATTCCCATGTTTGGCCGCATCAATGGAGTAAGTCTTATAGTCTGAGAAAGAAAAGGTGCTATCGTGATCAGGATCGATATCATCATCGAGCATGAGAAGACCTGTATACTGCACTAAAGTAGAGTAAGGAGGGATATCCTCCTTAGCAAAAACGCCATAGCCCACAACTGGGTTAATAAAACGGATCGCGATCCGTCTATTATACCGTTCATCACAGCCATCTCTTTCGAGCTGTCTGAAAAAGGCATCGAACCGTTCCTGCCGAAAGTCGGAGATAAGGGGTTCAGCCTTTTTGTAAAACCGTTTCCATGACCGATTGAAGCGATCCTCTACTTTTTTTTGCACTTTAATATTTTCCAAGTAAACAATAGGGGTTTCAATATCAAAGTACTTTTTAAACATAGGATCAACTCTCTTTTTATGTGCCATAAAACCACCAGTAAAGAATATTGACTTTTAATTGCAACAATATTTATGACGAAAAGAAAGGAGACTTTAATGGGAAAGCCTACTATAGAACAAGACACAAAAATTCAAAGCCAAACCTACTTAGTCATTGGATTAGCAAACCTAGTCGGTCTAACTTTGGGACTTACTATTAACCTTTGGTGGCTAACAATCTGCTTTATCCTTTGCATAGGGCTCATCGTTTCTTTTATCAGAAAAATCTGCCCCCTTTGTATCCTTTTAGCAAAAATGCCCTGGAACCGTTAAACCAAGCTTTGAAATTGTTCAGCAATTCAGGTTGTTAAAGACCTCAGCCAAGTCGTTGAAGGATTCCGACGAGATGGTTGGGGGTGGCCAGACTCGAACTGGCGAAGACCGAAGTCGATGGATTTACAGTCCATTGCAATTGCCGCTATGCGACACCCCCAAAGGGACCCGTGAGTGCCTGGGGCACTCACAGAGAATGCTGGAGAAAGGACTTGAACCCTCAACCGTCCGATTACAAGTCGGGCGCTCTACCAATTGAGCTACTCCAGCAGAAAGAGGCTTTTTATATCAGATCGAGCGATTCCGATCAAGAGCCGTTTTGTTTTTTTACCTTATCGTCGAGTTTTTTAGGGGGTTCGGCAGGGGGCTCTTTAGAGAGCATCCCAGCGATCCGCTGCACACTATTTTCGACCGATTTTGGGGTGGCGGCAGTAAAAGTACGCCGCTGCAACGGCGACTTCAGAGCGCAACATTTTTTAAATTTTTTTCCCGATCCGCAGGGGCACGGATCATTTCTGCCAACTTCTTGTTTCATAAATTCCTTTTTAACAAGCCAGTATATATAACCCTAGAATTCTTGTCTTTTTTTATTTAGAGGAGTTATACTTCACCCATGACTCAGCTTCGAAAAAAAATTGAAAGTGCTTGCCGGAAAGCCCTTTTTGACTTCCAGCTCCTCGAGGGTGCTGAAGGGATTGCGGTGGCTCTTAGTGGGGGGAAAGATAGCATCACATTGCTTCTGATGCTGAAGGCCATTTTGGGACGGGGTTTTCCTGATCTTCCCTTGCATGCGATCCATGTAACAGGAGAATTTTCTTGCGGCGCTTCGGTCCAAGAAAGTTTTTTACGGGGGATATGTGATAAGCTGGAGGTCCCTCTAATCATTCGTGAGTCGACCCAAAAACGGGAGACGCTTGCGTGTTACCGGTGTTCGCGAGAGCGGCGCCGCCTGATTTTCGATGCGGCAAAAGAGGTGGGGGCGCCGGTGGTTGCTTTTGGGCACCATGAAGATGATAGCATTCAAACCCTCCTCTTAAATCTTCTGCATAAGGGAGAGTTTGCAGCGAATTTGCCAAAGGTTCCGATGTATGATTATGGGGTGAC
This sequence comes from Candidatus Neptunochlamydia vexilliferae, assembly GCF_015356785.1. NCBI lineage: Bacteria > Pseudomonadati > Chlamydiota > Chlamydiia > Parachlamydiales > Simkaniaceae > Candidatus Neptunichlamydia > Candidatus Neptunichlamydia vexilliferae. The sequence continues at coordinate 21,360 of NZ_JAAEJV010000028.1, forward strand.
GATTATTCGCCCTTTGATTTATGTTTCAGAAAAGGCACTCTATGAGTTTGCAAAGCAGGAAGGGTATGCCCGCATCACCTGCCAGTGCCCCGTGGGACAAAACTCTAAACGGATGGAAGTGAAAAAGCTCCTTGAAGAAATCAAGGTAAGCTTCCCCAATGTAGAAACAAACTTGGCACAAGCAGCCTTAAAGTATGGATCAAAAAAAGCGATAAGCCGGTGATTAAACCTGAACTTTTAGCGATTGGAATCTACGTGGCGATCTTATTTGGGATTGGATTCGCCTCTTACAGAAAACAACAAACGGCAACCGACTTTATCATCGGGGGACGTTCCCTTAACTACTGGCTCACCGCTATTGCTGCCCACGCCAGCGACATGAGCAGCTGGCTCTTTATGGGTTTTCCTGCTGTGATCTTTACGGGAGGACTTTTTAACAGTTGGTTTGCTGTGGGGCTCTGCCTTTTTATGTTCCTCAACTGGCTCTTTGTAGCGCCAAGAGTCCGGGTGAAAACCGAAGAGTATAATAGTTTAACCTTCTCCTCGTTTTTTGAGAGCCGTTTTCATGACACCTCGGGAATGATCCGGATTTTTACGGCGATCATCTCTTTGATTTTTTATACGATTTATATTTCTGCAGGAATCGTAGGACTTGGGATCTTAGTTGATTCCCTTTTTGGGATCGACTACCACCTTGCAATCTCTGTCGGAATCGTGGTTGTTGTCCCCTACCTCTTTATTGGAGGATATACCACTCTTGCTTGGATCGATCTTTTTCAAGGTTTTTTTCTCCTTTTAGCGATTGTTGCCGTCCCGGTGATTGCCATGCCTAAGGTGGGAGGTTTTGCGGGAATCCAAGAAGCGCTCACTACCCATGGCCTTTCTTTTTCAATGATTCCAAACACCTCTCCAAAAACGCTCTGGAAAATCTTTTTCTCGATCTGTGGCTGGGGAATCGGCTATTTTGGACAGCCCCATATCGTCACCAAGTTTATGGGAATTCGCAAGGTTTCTCATATCAAAAAATCGATGGCTGTTGGAATGTCTTGGCAGGTCATCGCTCTTAGTAGCGCCACCCTCATCGGTCTTATTGGGATCGCCTATTTTCCAGGAGGGCTTGCCAATACAGAGCTTGTCTTTGTCAAAATGGTAAAAGACATTTTTCCCCCTTTTATCATAGCCCTTATCTTGTGTGGAATCCTTGGTGCAACCATCTCAACAATGGACTCTCAAATTCTTGTCTTAGCATCGAGTTTGTCCGAAGATTTTTACAAAAAGATCTTCCACAAAGATGCGTCGCCTAAACACCTTTTGTGGGTCTCTCGCTTCTTTGTCCTCTTGGTAACCGCCTTTGCCTTTTCCATCGCCTTCTTTAAGATCAGCACGATTTACTCTCTTGTCTTTTTTGCTTGGTCGGGGCTGGGTTCCGCTTTTGGTCCCCTTCTCCTCTTTAGCCTCTACTCGAAAAAAGCCAATAAGTATGGCGCCTGGGGAGGAATTATTGTGGGTGGAGCGGTCTCTTTAATTTGGCCCCTCTATAGCAAACAATTTCCGATCGATATTCCCACCCTTGTTCCTGGATTTTTATTGAGTAGTTTTGCTATCTTCGTCCTATCGCACATTACCCGTAGGCATCATGAAAAAACTCAACATCATTCTCACTAATGACGATGGAATTTCCTCAAAAGGGCTTTACACCCTTTGGGAAGCACTCAAAGAGATCGCTAACCTCACAATCGTTGCACCGATGAAACAGCAGTCAGGCAAAGCCATGAGCGTCACCTACTACGGCCCCCTCAAAGTTCATCAGGTAGAAACCTTTGGAGACTCTGCCGCCTGGAAGGTGGAAGGGACACCAGCCGATTGTGTGAAAGTAGCGCTCGGGGGTCTTGCCGACTCTCCCCCTGACCTCATCGTATCGGGAATCAACCATGGGGCCAACGCGGGGCGAAGTATCCTCTATAGTGGGACCGCAGGATGTGTTATTCAAGGGATCCTTCAAGGAATTCCAGGGATTGCCTTTTCCTATACCTGCGAAAAAACAGAAGAGTTCCCTCAAGTGAAACCCTATATCGCCCCCATCGTAGACTATATCGTCAATCATCCTTTAAGAGAGGGAACCTTCCTCAATGTAAACTTCCCCAACAAAACGATTCAAGGGGTGAAGATGGCGCGGCAAGGGCGAGCCTTTTGGCTAGAAGCGCCACGGAAAGAGCTCCATGAAGAGGGGCATCTTGAGTTTTATCTTGAAGAGATCGGCCATGACCATGATGAGCACCCAGAAAGTGACATCGCCCTTTTAAAGGCGGGCTTTGCCACAGCGGTGCCGATCCATATCAATGAGCTGACCGACCAAGCCCACTTCGACAACTACAAAGACCATTTTGAACAAAGCATCAGAGCGTGAACCGAGAACGTGAAGTGTTTTAGCTGGTAAAAAGATTTAACGCTTAACCGGTATCAAGCATCCAAAAAACTATATATAGATCCGACGGGGCTGGCGCCCTTCGGACTTGAAGTTCGCTGGGGAAGAAAAAAACAAAACTCCCCAGCGAACGGACACGGCTTCGAAGCCGGAGGCGGAGAAAAGCCGTGCCGTGAGCTGCCCGCGGCTTCGAGATGGCTGTGCAAAATCGGTCCGACCGAGTGGGTGGATCAGTGCTTCGCACGGCCCCCCGAGGAGGATCGATTTGGCTTTCCAGGTTGAAGCTCAACGGGGGTGGCGGGGGGCGTAGCCCCCGACATGTCTATATATAGCTCTTTGGACATTTACCACCGCTTCTCCTCCTTATCCCTCCACCAAACAAACCATCATCTCACCACCACAGAGGATTTCTCGCTGTTAAATTCTCATATAGAAAAAATCTATTTTCCAAATAACTTTCCCCCAAATTTTCCTTGATTTCGGATTTTCTTTCCAGGGAAGAGTTTTTGAGACTCAGAAATTTTCAAAATTTTGACCCCAATAGTGTCAAAAAAAACGTCCCCCTATAAAATAGGGGGACTACTACTAACATCGCACACACACACAATAGGAGGCGATAATGGCAAAGATAGCACAACTCGAATTTTTTGGGTGGGAAGAAGTTGAAAATCTTGGAGATCTAGAAAGATTAAAGCTTGTAATTGAAACAATCCCCGATGAAAAGCTTATGCAAACCCTGGAAAAAGTTCGGGGAAAAGGGCGGAATGATTACCCTGTAAGAGCTATGTGGAACTCAGTTCTGGCAGGAGTCGTGTTTGAACACCGATCTGTCAATAGCTTAATAAGAGAGCTAAGAAGAAACGCTCAGCTTAGAGAACTCTGTGGCTTTGACCTCTTTAGGGCTGCTCCCGGCAAATCAGCTTATAACCGGTTTCTATCAAGTCTTATTAAACATCAAGCAGAGCTTGATGAGATGTTTAGATCTTTAGTAGAAGAGCTCATGAAGCTCTTACCTGATTTTGGAAAGGATCTTGCTGTAGATGGGAAAAACTTAAAAAGCCTTGCAAATAAGACAAGCTCTAAAAAAGGCGACCTTAGGGGAGAGCATGATGCTGACTGGGGAAAGAAAAAGAAAAAAGGGCTCCGTAAAGATGGAACAACTTGGGAAAAGGTTACTGAATGGTTTGGGTTTCGCCTCCACCTTATTTCAGATGCCAAATATGAGTTGCCTGTTCACTTTGAAGTCACTAAAGCCTCTTGCTCAGAAGTGAAAGTTGCGGAAAAACTTACCGAGGAACTTAGCCAGAAACACCCTGACTTAGTCGAAAGAAGTGAGCACTTTATGGCTGACAGAGGATATGACTCTACTAAACTGATCAATAAACTATGGGACCAATATCATATTAAACCAGTCATAGATATCCGGAAAATGTGGAAAGATGGGGAAGTAAGTCGAACCATTGATCACCCGAAGTTTACAAATATTTGTTATAACCAGAGAGGGGTGGTCACATGCCACTGCCCTAAAACAGGAGAGGTAAAAGAACTTGCCTATAAGGGGTTTGAAGAAAAAAGGGATGCTCTTAAATATCAATGTCCTATGAAAGCATATGGGATGAGCTGTCCAGGTGCAAAGCAGTGCCCGGTAAAAAATACGGTAAGGATCCCTCGGTCATTAGACCGAAGGATATTTACCCCTCTGCCCCGTTCAACATACAAGTGGGGTAGACTCTATAAAATGAGAACTAGCATAGAAAGAATTAACAGTCGGATAGACGAATCATTTGGATTTGAGAAACACTTTATCCGAGGGTTAAGTAAGATGAAATTCAGAATGGGATTAGCTCTCACGGTGATGCTCACCCTGGCAGTTGGCAGAATAAGGTCCAAGCAAGAACATTTGACCCACATTCCGCAGGTTAGTGTAGAAAGTTGAGCATTTTTAAAGGACACCTTTTTTTAGAAAAGGTAAGGACATAATAATCGAATTGTTGTACATTGTCAAGTATTTTTTAAGCTTTTTGGAGACTTGTATGATGGAAGAATTTTCGAGCAAAGATATGGACCACCTTGGATTGGTAGCAGGAATGTG
>NZ_JAAEJV010000029.1 GCF_015356785.1 Candidatus Neptunochlamydia vexilliferae
GCTGAGTCTGTTGTCTCAGCAAGGGCACCTGTCAACGTGCCTATGGTAGCAGCAACTGCGCTAGCTACAAGCTCCTTCCTTTAGGGAGGAGTAGTTGACAAAAAATGAAGGTGCTACTAAGTCAAAATATATTCAATATGCAAAGCTCTTTCAGGTACAAAGGTCCAATGCTACCTTCTTTGCAAAAAAAGGAGAACAACAAAGTTTTTTAACAAGCACTAGCAACCAATTTTTGCAAACAAAAAAACTTAGTTTTGACATCTTTCCTATGGCCCATAAAAGATATTTCTCTAATGGGCAGCCTGGTGGTTATCCTTCAATGGGTAATGAAGAATTAGCTATAGAACTTAATAAGGCTGCTCAATTGGGGAAGGTTCTTTTTACACAAGGCAAGTATAAGGAAGCACTGGGGTACCAAAATAGAGCGGTAGAACTTTCTAGAAAATTGAATAATTCTCTTGTTTTGTCATCGATCTTAAGCGATATGGGAGGAACGCTTGCTTGTTTGGGAAATTATGAAGAAGCCTTAAAAGTGCACAAAGAGGTGTTAGAGATAAACAGGGAAATGATAGACGAGAGGCGTGGTGACGCAGCAGTAAGCTTGAATAATATGGCAACGGTTACTGAAAAGCTAGGAAAGCTGAATGAGGCTTTGGAGCTTTATAAGCAGTCTTTAAAAATTTTTAAGGAGCTCCAAGGGACGAGGTGGGGTAAAAATGCATTATTAACTTCAAATAATATAGGAGCTGCCTATAATTATTTAGGACAACATACTGAGGCACTAAAATGGCAGAAAGAGGCTTTAGAATTAGGTGAAAAGTTTTTAAAACAAGAAGATCCCAATATGGTTGCAGTTATAAATAATATAGGATTAACACTTAACTATTTAAAAAGAAATGAAGAAGCAATGAAGTATCATAAGCAAGGGCTAGAGCTTCGTAAAAAACTACTAGGAGATATGCATCCACATGTGGCATTGAGTTTAAATAATGTGGGAATGTGCTTTGGGTACATGGGAAATAACACTGAGGCATTGAAGTATTATAAGGAAGCAATAGAAATTTATAGGAGTTCTGCTGGAGAAGGACTCCCGGACCTATTGGCAAGGAGCCTGGGTAATGCAGGTCTAGCCTATGCTAGTCTAAAAGATTATGCCCAGGCTCTAGAATATCTATCACTAAGTTTCAAAACTTACTGCCGCGTGTTTAAGGAACCACACCCTGAAACTGAAGCTGCTTTACTTAATCTAACTCTTTTTACTGGGGCTCCGAATACCTCCGAGCAAACAAGGAAAATAAAGGATGAGGTTCTTCCCCTTGCTGAAGAGAGATTGGGGTCGAATCACCGGCTTGTAGAGACTCTTCAAAACTTAGTTCGATCTTGAATTAAGCAGTTTTTCTTAAGGCCTCGTCGAGGTCGTGGGTGAGGAGCTCGAGCTCCCGGAGGAAGCTTTTGGTTGTTTCGGGGTGCTTGACATAGGCCTCCATGATGTGGAAGAGGTCACTTTCACTCTCTCCATTGAAGGTTTCGACAGCATTTAAAATAGTCACTCTTTGGTGACGCTTGACTGCGAGGGGTTGAACAAAGATATTTTGGATGATCGAACCAATTTCTTCAATTTCTTCATCTTCAGCTTTCTGGACTTTGATGCAGCTCGCATAGAGATGATTCACATCATCGGCAATTTTTTGCAAAAACTCCCGCTCGGTGCAGAGCCCCCCGTTTTGAGCGAGCTGATTGACGTCGGTGGTGAACTTTTCGAGCTCTTCTCGAAAGTTAATAATGACTGACTTTTTGTCTTCTTGATTCATAGCCATACCTCTTTCGCCATCATAATAAAGTACGATCCCTTTTCGCAACAGAAAAATGTGCTGCAGCGATCGCAAAGGCGCTTGCAACATTGAGGGAGTTTTTCGATCCTACGAGGGGAATTTGGACGATATGGTCGGCGGCTTCGAGGGTTTTTGCCTTGAGCCCATACTCTTCGTTACCCAGGAGAAGAGAAAAGCTGTCGGGAAACTCAAAGTCGAAAATAGAGGGGGCCCCTTCGACAGTTTCTAGAGCGATAAGGGGTCCAGGAAGAGTGCTTAAGTCACCCCGTTGGGTGGGGACGGTGTGGGCAACACCCATCGCCGTTTTTTCCACTTTGGGGTTATCGATGAAGGGGGTGTTTTCTGAAAAGTAAACCGTTCCAAGGCGAAAGGCTTCAACGGTTCGGAGGATGCTCCCAATATTAAAGGCGGAGCGGAGCTCTTCCAGGTAAATTCCGATCGGAAGGTAAGGGGCGTTAGAGAGGATATCAAGCCGCTTTACATCTAAAGTGTTGTGTTCTTGCAGGGAAATGGCAGCTTCTCGCATATGAAGGTGGAACCGATCGCTGATCGCCTCCCTATTTTCTTCAAGGGGGGGGAGTTCAAGCCACTCTTCCATCATTCGATAGTGGGGGTCGAGGGGGAGTTTTTGCTCATAAAGGGAGCGGAGGTGTCTTCCCGCATGCTTATGCCGCTTGCGGTAGGGGAGGGAAAAGAACTTTTCCTTGGTAAAAGTCATGCCCTGGCAGCGAGGAACTCTTCGAGGGTGCCATCGAAGACCTGGATCCCATTTGATTCAATCGAGATGATCTTAGTGGCATACTCATTAATAAGGTCCCGGTCATGAGAGGCAACGATCGTCGTTCCTTGGAATTCGGACAGGCCCCAACCGAGAGCAGACACCGCTTCGAGGTCAAGGTGGTTATTAGGCTCGTCGAGAACCAGTGTGTTGTGTTTGTTGAGAAGAAGGGCTGCAAAAATTAGGCGGGCGGTTTCTCCTCCTGAGAGTTTGGAGATTTCCTTGAAGGCATCGTCTCCTCCAAAGAGCATCCGCCCCATGACACTTCGGATTTCTTGGTCATAGGCACTTTTTCTAAACCGTTTGAGCCAGTCGAAGGCTTGCACCTTCTCACTTTTGTCGATGAATTCTTCGTGGTTTTGGGGGAAGTAGGCAAGTTCGACCTGGTGGCCCCGCTCGATTGTTCCGCTATCGGGCTCCAAGACGCCAGCAAAGAGTTTTAAAAGGGTGGTTTTTCCAATGCCGTTGGTTCCGATCACTGCAACCTTATCGCCTCGCATCAGCTCGATTGAAAAATCTTTAATGACAGGGTTGTCCCCAAAGCTTTTGTTCACATTTTCGAGTCTGAGGGCGATCTTACCAGACTGTTTTTCTGGAGGTGTAAAGCGGATAAAGGGGCGTTGGATGTTTGACTTTTTAAGTTCTTGGGGTTGGAGGCGGCCGATTTCCCGGATCCGTGACTGCACTTGAGAGGCACGGGTTCCTGCTCCAAACTTGGAGACAAATTCTTTGAGTTGCGCAATCTTTTTCTCTTTTGACTTCGCCTCTTGCTCGGCGCGGGAGCGGACTGCTGTTTTTGCAACGAGCATCTCATCGTAGTTGCCGGGATAGGTGATGATCGTGTCGTAGTCGATGTCGGCGATATGGGTGGTGACGGCGTTGAGGAAGTGGCGGTCGTGACTCACAACAATTAACGTGCCGGTATAATTGTGGAGGAAGGTTTCCAGCCAGCCGATCGATTCGAGGTCAAGGTGGTTCGTTGGCTCGTCGAGAAGAAGAGCTTCGGGCTCTCCAAAAAGGGCCTGACAAAGGAGAACGCGGAACTGTAAATCTGTGGGGAGCTCATGCATCTGTTTTTCATGAAATTCGGCATCAATTCCCATTCCAATGAGGAGGACCTCGGCATTGGAGTCGGCGCTATAGCCATCTTCGTCAGCAATGACTTCTTCTAGATCGCCTAGTCGCATTCCGATTTCGTCGGTCATCTCTTTTTCATAAAGCATGTCTCGCTCGACCATCGCTTCCCAAAGGCGGGCATTGCCGACGATCACCGCATCGAGAACGCGGATATCTTTGAACTCTTCGATGTTTTGTCTGAGGAAGCCCACTTTTTTAGGAAGGGAGACAGATCCCGAGGTCGCATCTTCGACCCCCATCATGATCTTAAGGAGGGTGGACTTTCCAGCTCCGTTAGGGCCGGTTAGGCCATACCGATTCCCCGGGTTGAAGGCGGCGCAGACATCGTCAAAAAGGACGCGAGTCCCAATCTTTTTTGAAATTTTATCTAGAACAATCATACAGGGGAGTATAGCAAATGCTTTTTCATTAATCCAGAGGAAAATACTGGACTTTGTTCGCATTTTTGGGCATGGCGAGCTTTTTGATGCAGAGACTGTCGTAGTCCCGGTAGTAGAGGATATTGTTTTCTAGATCTTTAACAACAGTCCATTGAGTATAGTTGTAGTGTCCATCAAGGGAGCGGATTGCTCCATAAGGGATGTCAACGGTGTTCAGAAGGTGGAAAGCGAGGTTCACATTTTCTTTGGGATTCCTTGCTTTGTGAACAATATTTTTGAAGGTGGACATCCGGACAAAGCGGGAAGGAGGGGTCCAATCTCCGGGGATTCCGAGGAGTCCCGATCCTTGTCCGAGAGGGCCGATCACCGTTCCCTCAAGGTTGATTGCCCCCTTATTCAGAGGGGTCAGGTCGATGTAGTTCGCGAGGTTGATCACATGCCACTTAAAGTAGGGGGCATTGGTCAAGACACCGACAGTATTATCAGAGACTTCTATCTTCCCATCGATAAACTCAACGACAAGGCTAGCTCCTGACCGGTCATGGATCGAAAGATGGAGGGGAGGGACCGAATCGATTTGAGGAATTTTTACTCCGATGAGGTTTACCGCTTCGATCACCTCTTTGACCTCTTTAACGGTCGCAAAATTTCCTAAGAGCCAGTCGCCTAAAGCTTCCACTGGAAGCGCTTTCTTATCGTGGTCCACTTGGGGATATTTTGCAGAAGGAAACCAAAGGGCGCCATAGGAAAGGCCTGCTTCATTCATTCCATCGGTGATGATTTCTCGAACAAAAGCGGTCACACCAATATAGGTGTATTTGTTGGTCCAGGAAAAGCCATTTTTACCCATCTCCTCTCCCTTTGGATGGATCACCAGCTCTGACTTGAGTGGAACCGAAAATTCCATCGATCGCCCAATGACCACATTGTCCTTTTCATCATGAAGACAAAAGTCGGTGCACCCAAAAAGAATGGAAGAAACGCAAACAAATAAGAATAGCTTAATCATAATTCCCTGTTATCACGCCTTTTCTTTTTCTAGCAATCTTGTTAATTTAAAGAGATGAATTTTAAAAAGTTTTCAGGGGAGTTTATCCACTATATGGAGGTGGTGAAAAATGCCTCTCCCCATACTCTCCGCAACTACCATCTTGACTTAAAAGCCTTTAAAGACTTTTCCAAGGGAAAAGAGATCAATAAGCGGACAATTCGCAGTTACCTTGCCCATCTTCAGATAAAAGGAGCCTCGAAACGGACCATTTTGCGTCACCTCTCTTCGCTTCGCTCCCTTTTTAAATACCTTCTTCGGGAAAAAAAGATTAAAGAAAACCCCGCCGCTGAAATCGGCAGTCCGAAGCTAGACAAGCCCATTCCTAAAGCCCTCTCTTATGGAGAGGTGGAAGAGCTCTTTAAGCAACCCAATACCGATGAGCTGTTAGGATTTCGTGACCGGTGCATCATGGAACTTTTCTACAGCTCAGGGCTTCGGATTAGCGAATTGGCCCTTCTCGACCGCGGAGACTTTAATCCCAAAGGGCGCTCTTTGCGGGTGAAGGGAAAAGGAAAAAAAGAGCGGATCGTTCCCATTACTCAAAACGCCACTAAGTGGATGAAAGAGTACCTCAACCATCCCACCCGCTTCGAAGAGGGAAAGCCCCACTATCAAAAAGATCAAGAGGCCATTTTTCTTAATAAGTGGGGAGAGCGCCTTTCCCCTCGCTCGATCGACCGCCTCTTTAAAACCTATCTTCGGAAAAGTGGCCTTGCAGGGAACATCACCCCCCACACAATCCGTCATACGATCGCGACCCACTGGCTTGAAAAAGGGATGGATCTCAAGACGATTCAGGTTCTTTTGGGACATGCTTCACTCGGGACAACGACGATCTACACTCGCGTTTCAACAAAGCTGAAACGGGAGGTCTATGAAAAGGCCCATCCAAGAGCAAAGCGGGCAAGAAAAAGCGCTAGCAAAGCTAGCGCTTGAGGTTCCCGGAGGGGGAATAAGCCGGATTCTGTCACTCACACGCGAGGTGTAAGTTGCAATCATTCATCTAGGGGCCTTATCGCTAAGACCCTCGAGCGACGTGAAAGAGTTCCGTTTGCGAAAAACAGATCGAACTCTTTTCTTGCTTCAGGTGGGGTTTGCATCTCCCAGCTGTTGCCAGTTGGGGGTTTGGTCCCAAACCAAACATTTTCATCCTACCCAGCCCTTGCGGGCTAGCGGCCTGTTTTCTGTTGCACTTTCCGTAGCCTTACGGCTCCCAGCCTTTCGCTGGCACCTTTTTCTCTGAAGTCCAGACTTTCCTCTCCCTTAGAAGCTCAGCTCCTAAAGCAGCGATTGCGTCCCACTCCGTAGTTTTTGATGTCGAAGTCTCAAGATCTGGGTGCAGTTTCACCCAAGGATTTTAAGGACTTCAACACCTTTTGGTGTCTTAGACACCTTAGGCCTTCACTGTGCGGCGGCGGCGGCGCTTTGTCGCAACAGTGGTTCCTTCGACAGCTTCGCTCTCCTGCCAGAAGTGGATCCGCGAGCAGTGCTCACAGAAGATTACGTTCTCTCCTTTTCGCACGAGGTTTTCATGCTGAAGGGTGAGGGCAATGTGGCAGCCGCTGCAGGCCCGGTTTTCAATCGGGACGATGACGCGGTCTTTCTTATTGCGAAGGAGTCTTTCGTAAATGGTAAGGATCTCAGGATCCACCTTATCGATGAGCGCATCTCGCTCTGTCTTTAGCTGCTGACCCTCTTCGTTGATCTGGTCGATATTCGCCTTGATCTCTTTTTCGAGCTCTTGGCTACTTGTTTCAGAGGAGGTGAGGCTCTCCTTGATCTTTTCAAGGATCTCTTCCTCAGCAACTTTTTTATCTAAAATGTTGGAGGTTTGGGTCTCGAGAGCAACCTTTTCCCGCTCAACAGCAGTCATTTCCTGGGTCAGGGCGTTGAATTCTTCGACTTTTTTGATAGAAGCTTGCTGAGCCTCAAACTTTTTGTACTTATCGGTGAGTTCCTGAATCTTCTCCTCAAGCCCTTTGACCTGCTTGTTGATTTCGCTAATCTCTTCTTCTTTAAGGGCTAGCTGCTCTTTTAGCTCAGTGCGGAGGGATTCGATCTGCTTCAGCTCTTTCTGTCGCTGCTTTTTGACCCGCATGAGGCGAATCATCTTAATATCAAGTTCTTGAATTTCAAGAAGTAGTTTTAATCTTTGGTCCATTTGTCCCTGTGCTTGTATCATTCTTTGATAGGGATATTATCCGATATAGGAAAATTCCTCAAGGAAAATTCTTAGTGGCACGAATAGCCTCGATCGTGTCATACTGCAAAGGTAAGTATGGAGCTAGCTGTAATGACATTTTTGAACCGCTACTTTGATCAGGTCCCAGAGGGGGAGCGGTCCTCTGCCGCGATCGCTTATCTGGCGGCAATTGATCATTTAAACGAGCAAAACCCCGAGATTGCCGACGGGATCCTTAAGGAACTTGCTGATCAACGGGGCACTCTCAAGATGATCGCTTCGGAAAACTACTCGTCGCTCGCCACGCAATTGGCGATGGGGAACCTCCTTACCGACAAGTATAGCGAAGGCTTTCCCTTCCACCGCTTCTATGCGGGATGTGAAAATGTTGACCGGATCGAAGCGCTCGCTGTCGAAGAGCTGAAAAAACTTTTTAACGCCGAACATGCTTACGTTCAACCCCACTCGGGAGCCGATGCGAATCTGGTTGCTTTTTGGGCCATCTTGGTTCACCGCGTTCAAAATCCCAATGTAAAGCGGCTTTACAACAAGAGTGTCGATGAGCTTTCTACCGAAGAATATGAGGAGATCCGGCAGCTGATGCTCAACCAGAAGATGATGGGCTTGTCGTTGGATGCGGGGGGACACCTGACGCATGGTTTCCGCCACAACGTGTCGGCAAAGATGATGCAGGCGGTCACCTATGGGGTCGATCCCAAGACCGAAGAGATGGACTACAAGGCGATCGAAGAGCAGGCGATGCGGGAAAAACCGACCATTTTAATTGCGGGCTACTCGGCCTATCCAAGGCTGGTGAACTTTGCGAAGATGCGAGAGATTGCCGATAAGTGTGGCGCTGTCTTTGTGGTCGATATGGCTCACTTTGCAGGGCTGGTTGCGGGTAAGGTGTTGACCGGAGAGTATGACCCCGTTCCTTACGCTGACATTGTGACCTCTACGACCCATAAGACACTGCGCGGTCCCCGTGGCGGATTGATTTTATGCAAGAAAGAGTACCGGGAAGTGATCGATAAGGGATGTCCGCTTGTTCTCGGCGGTCCCCTCCCCCATGTGATGGCAGCCAAGGCGGTGGCCTTTAAAGAGGCAAATAGTGAAGCGTTTCAAAATTATGCGAAACAGGTGGTTCTCAATGCGCAGGCTTTTGCTGAGAGTTTGCTCCGAAAAGATGTCCGGCTCGTGACAGGGGGAACCGACAACCATCTCCTCGTTGTTGACGTGATGTCAAGCTTTGGCTTGACAGGGCGGCAGGCGGAGGTTGCGATGCGAGAGGCGCTGATGACCGTGAACCGAAATGCGATTCCCAATGACCCGAATGGGGCGTGGTACACCTCGGGCGTGCGGATCGGGACACCCGCACTCACTTCACGGGGGCTGAAGGAAAATGAGATGAGAGAGATTGCCGATTTAATGGTCGATCTGCTAAAAGTAACCCAAGCGAAAGTGGTGGAACGGACAGGGAACCTAAGCAAGGCGAAGGTGTCGATCGATGCCACAGTCCTTGAAAGAGCAAGACATGAAGTTACGCGATTATTAAGTGAGTTCCCCCTCTATCCAGAGCTTGGAGCAGTTTAACAAAGGAATGAATAGATGAGCGAAGAAGAAAACGAAGAAACCTCCCGCAATTTTGACTCAAAGGTCGAGCACCTTCTCTTAGAGAAGCGGCGGATCTTTTTTTCAGAAGCGGTTTCCGACAAAAGTGCCAAGGATGCGATCCGAAAACTCTGGTACCTCGAACATCAAGCGCCTGGCGAGCCGATCCTCTTTGTGATCAACTCTCCTGGAGGCTCTGTCGACTCGGGCTTTGCGATCTGGGATCAGATCCAGATGATCACCTCCCCCATCACCACCCTGGTCACCGGGCTTGCAGCATCGATGGGATCGATCCTCAGCTTGGCAGCGGCTCCTGGCAAACGGTATGCAACGCAAAATGCGCGGATCATGATCCACCAACCGCTGATCGCAGGGGTGATCCAAGGACAAGCGACCGACCTTGAGATCCAAGCAAAAGAAATCATCAAGACCCGGAAGCAAATTGTCGATGCCTATGCGGCGGCTACCGGAAAAGACCATGCTCTGATTGAAAAAACCATCGATCGAGACACCTGGATGAGCGCTGAAGAGGCAAAAGACTTTGGTCTCCTCGATGGGATCGTCTCTTCCTACAAAGAGCTTGGGTTTGAGTAAGTGGAACTTTCCTTTTCCAAATACCATGGAACGGGAAACGATTTTATCTTGATCGACGATCGAGAGGGAAATCTTTCCCTCTCTTCTGATATCATCACTTCTCTTTGTCACCGCCAATATGGAATTGGGGCCGATGGGATCATCCTCCTCACACCTTCGGAGGAAGGGGATTTTGGGATGCAGATTTTTAATCGGGATGGCTCAGAAGCGGAGATGTGTGGCAATGGACTCCGTTGCCTTGTCCAATTTTTGCGCGATCTGGGGGAAGGAGGCGATAGCTTTCAGATCGAAACGATGAAAAAGATCTATCCCTGTATGATCGAGAAGGGAAAAATCTTTGTGTCGATGGGGATTCCAAAGATCGTCGAAGAAAAAGAGTCCCACTTCCTCCTTGAGGTGGGGGTTCCCCACTTTGTCACCTTTGTTGATGATCTTGCTTCTTTCGAGAAAGGGGCAAAAAAACACTTTTCTTCTTTAGGTGTAAATATCAACTATGCTAAGTTCGATCCCTGCGGCGTCATCTATATGCGCACGTTTGAGAGGGGTGTCGAAGAAGAGACCTTCTCATGTGGCAGTGGCGCGACGGCCGTTTGCATGGCAGCATGGAAGCGGTTTGGGCTCGCTGGCCCAGTTGATATACACTTTCACTCTGGACAGCAGCTCCAATTTAAGCTAATAACAAAAGATGGGGTGTTACAAGACCTGATCATGTCAGGTGGTGTCACCCATGTTTTTAATGGCACCATGGTATGTGTGAGTGACGGCCAACCCTTTCAAACCCCAGCACAGTGCTGAGGGAGAAGATCTGATCCAAAAAGGACATGTTAAAAGCATTGTCTTTTCTGAAGGAACCTATCAAGTCGAAGTGGAAGATCCCTCAGTCGAAGGGGAGTTTTGGCCCTTTTTACAAATCGGAGATGAGGGGGAGGTCAAAGATGCCTTTTGCACCTGCGAAGAGGCTGAAAAATACCGCTCTTGCCCCCACCTTGCCGCTGCTTTTATCAAAATTGTTCAAGAAGAACCTCTCCACATCCGCTTTCAAGACTCCTTTTGGAATAAACTTTGCTTGATGGCTTTCAAAAGGCATGGAGGGGCGCTGACTGCCCTTACAAAAGAGGGGGAAAAAGAGTATATCGCCACCTCCGAAGGGGGAGAAACCCTCTTCTCGGTCAAGGTCAAAACCTCCAAAGGCACCACCCTTCTCAAAGAGCTGATTTTCGACCGTCCTGAAGAAACCGAAGAAACGTCGCTAAAATTTTCCAACCTCGCTCCCGAGGAACTTGCCCTTTGGAAACGGGGAACCCCCACCCAAGAGCTTCAGTATGAGCTCTCCTTTTGGTCAGACCTCGCAAAGTGGATGCTCCTTTCTGAAGAATTTGGAGAAAGCTACACCATTCAATTTAGCGCCTCTGGCCAGGCGCTTCCCAAGCAGGTGACGGTCACCTTTAAAGACTTGGAGTTTCAGTTTTATATTGCAGAGGTGAACTGGAAAGAGATCATTCCCTCCCTCAAATTGGTCGAGTCCCCCCTTCCCGTCCATGAGTTTCGAGATGTGAAAGTGCAGAAAATGGACTACGATCCTGCGGAGAGAGCCCTTCGCATCACCGCCGAGCCTTTAGGAGAAAAGAGGGGAAATGGGGCGATCGCGGTAGGGGAGTGGGAGTTTTATGCTGACGGAGGCTTTTTCCCCAGAAAAACAAGCCCCCTCCTTAAAAAGAAGAGTGTTCCGCAGGAGAAATTGGGAGAGTTTTTGGACCAAAATTTTAAAGCGATCCAAAAGTATCTCGAAGGGATCACCCTTTCGCGAGAGGCAGTCGCCCCCTCCTATGATCTCCACTTTGATGAGAAGCAGCGGCTTCATATCAGCTGCTATGCCTTTGAAAAAGGGGACCTTCAAAGGGAACATTCTGCTCTTTTTGCCCCTTGGGTTTACATCGAAGGGAAAGGGTTTTTCCCGATGAAGGAGATGCTCTTTGAAAAGACAGAGACCATTGTTCCTCCTGAAGGGATCGGAGATTTTATCAACCAGCACCGCCTCTGGCTCAATGAAAGAGAGGGGTTTCGGATCCACCTTTCAAACGTCGAATTTCGCCTTGTCTATACCTTTGACTTAGAAAATCTCTCCTTTGACAGTGAGTCGGGAACCTACGAGGGAGTCGAAGACATTCTCGACTTTGGCGATTGGCTTTACATGAAGGGAAAAGGGTTTTACAAGAAGGTGCGGACACGAGGACTGGGCAATTTAGCCCCAGGAAAAGTGATTCCCGCAAACGAGATCCCCCATCTCATTTATGAAAACCGTGAAGAGCTCGAGCAGATCAAAAACTTTTTCGGCCCTATCTGCCCTCTAGAAAAAGCAGGGCTCAAAATCGGGCTCAATGAAAAACGAGAAATCGTCATCGAACCCCAATACTTTTACCATCCCGAATATCAAGATAAAGAGATCCACTACTATGGCGATTTTTCCTATGTATCTGGAGAGGGGTTTGTAGAAATTCCCTTAGCCGCCCGCCTTCCCAGTAAGTATCGACAAACCCGGGTGATTCCCAAAAGTCAAGAGGCCAACTTCATCACTGTCGAGCTGATTAAACTCAAAAACCAGATCATCAAGATCGATCGCCGCTTGAAAAAGCCCCACCATCTTACCCTGAAGGTGAACTCCCTTGCCAAAGGGACGGGGAAAATGTGGGAAGCGGCACTCGTCTATGTCAGCGAGTTTGGAGAAGAAAAGATTTCCACCATTAAAGAGGCTCTCGATCAAAACCGCTCCTATGCGATGACCGAAGCGGGCCTCCTTTTCTTTAAAGACCCTCGCTTCAACTGGCTCCATGAGCTTGGGAGTGTTCGTAAAGACATCATGAATTTTTCCACGTTGGAGTGGATCCGCCTCCGTACCTTTGAAAAGGTGGAAGAGCCCAAAGGGGATGATCCGACTTCAGAAAGGACTCGCGCCCTGCTTGAAGAGCTTGATGCTTTTGAAACCACCGACATTCTCAACCCTGAAGGGCTTAAAAGTACCCTCCGTCCTTACCAGTCGGTGGGTCTCAAGTGGCTTTGGTTCCTTTACTCCTACGGCCTTTCCGGTCTCCTTTGCGACGACATGGGACTCGGGAAGACCCACCAAGCGATGGCTCTACTTGCTGCTGCCAGAAATGCTCCCAGCGAGCTCCGCAAAAAATACTTCGTTGTCTGCCCCACCTCGGTCATCTACCACTGGGAAGAGCTCCTCGAAAAATTTCTCCCCGACTTCAAAGTCGTTGTCTTCTATGGAACGCAGCGAACCCTCGCTTCCTTCAATACTCGCGCCGACCTTCTCCTCACCTCCTACGGCACCCTCCGCAGTGAAAGAGAAGCCCTTTCCAAAATCGACTTCGACGTCGCCATCTTTGATGAGATCCAAATCGCCAAAAACAGCCAGTCGCAAACCCACAAAGCGCTCCTCATGCTCAATGCAAAAACCAAGGTGGGCCTTTCCGGAACCCCCATTGAAAACCGCCTTGCCGAGCTCAAAGCTCTCTTCGATAGCGTCCTTCCCGGCTACATGCCCTCGATGGCCCAATACCGGGAGCACTTTGTCAACCCCATCGAAAAGCATAACGACCAAGAGAAAAAAGAGCTCCTGTCTCGCCTGATCCATCCCTTTGTCCTCCGCCGGAAAAAAAGTGAAGTTCTCGATGACCTTCCCGAAAAAATCGAAGAGATCGCCTACTCCTTCCTTTCCGATGAACAACAAAAGCTCTACGAAGAGACGGTTAATAAATCACGCGATGCCCTCCTGACCGACATCACCAGCCCCAACAAAGATGTTCCCTACATGCACATCTTTGCCCTTCTCAATACCCTCAAGCAAATCTGCAACCACCCCTGCCTGATTACCAAAGATCTCAAAAACTACAAAGAGCACCAAAGTGGAAAGTGGGATCTCTTCATCGAGCTTCTCGAAGAGACCCGGGGGAGCGGCCAAAAACTTGTTGTCTTCTCCCAGTATCTCGATATGATGACCCTCATCGAAAACTATCTCAAAGAGCACAACATCGGCTACGCCACGATCCGTGGCTCCACCCAAAACCGGAAAGAGCAGCTCCACACCTTCCGTGACGATCCCAACTGCGAAGTCTTCGTCGCCTCCCTCAAAGCAGCCGGCACCGGTGTTGACCTCACCGCCGCCTCCGTCGTCATCCACTACGACCGGTGGTGGAACCCCGCCAAGGAAAACCAAGCTACCGACCGGGTGCACCGGATCGGTCAAAGTCGGGGTGTCCAAGTCTTCAAAATGGTCAATAAGCAAACGGTAGAAGAGCACATCCATGCTCTCATCGAGAAAAAGCTGGGTCTTGCCGAAGGGGTCGTCGGTTACGACGACCAAGACCAGATCAAACACCTCAATCGGAATGACCTGGCTGAGCTCCTTAGGAAATTGGCTTAACCATCAAATTCTTTAGGATCTATAGTGTTGAGCCTACCGTTTTTGGCATCTTCGAGTCCCTTCTGCACACTTTCGAGCACCGATGAGTCCTCTTTAAAAAGTGGGCGGATCGTTTTTCCAGAAGGGGAGAGCAGCTCCCCTTCCCAGTCGGAGATGTTACGGGTATCTGACGAAAAATTTGCTCCGATGATTGCAATTTCTTTTTTCTTATGCATATAAGGCTTGAAGTACCCTTTTTCTTGGATTTGCTTAAGGGCTGCTTTTGAGCTTCCATCAAGTTTAAGTTCAAGAATATAGGTAGCCTTTTCCACTTCTAGAACAACATCGATACGCCCCGTATTTGTTAGCCTTTCTGATAGGAGGTCAAAACCCATCCCATAAAGCATTGAGAGTAGCATCGCCTGATAAGTATATTCCTTGGCCCCTGCAAAGACTGGGTAGGGAAAGCTCGAAAAACCGGTTTTGATATGCTCAAATAGAATATCGATCTGATAGGTCTCTAGCGCTTTTGCAAATTTTTCAGACTCTCTAACATCGACCTCATCGGTAAAGTGTTCAACAAGGGAGTCCATGAAAGCTGTTCGGACCTCTTTGTTTGGGAGTCCCAAGTAATACCGCTTGGAGGTAGGGTTGTAGTCTTGGACGGTAAAGTAGCCTGCTTGGTACATCAGGGCTTTTAAATCGATTTTTTCCAATGAGCTGATGTCGGTCAACTCATCTTTCCTTGCCGTTGTCCCATCCAATGAAATCATCGACTTCGGATACTTCTTCAGTTGGTCGATCAGAAAAGAAGGGGTTCCTGTACTGTACCAATATCCGGCAGTTTCTTTCTTGCTCATAAAGTTAAGCGTTGAGAAAGGGTTATAGACGCAGAGGGGGGTTCTAGAAAAACGGTAGCCATTATACCATACCTTGACCTCTTCAAAAACCTTTTCCTCAGATGTTTCGCCCCTTTCAAAGGCAATCGCCTTGACCTCTTCTGAAAAATGCTTTTTCACCTCTTCATCGGTATACCCCATCATTCCAGCGTATTTGGGGTCCATTGTGATGTCATTCAAGTTATTAAGCCCTGAAAAAAGTGAAACATGGGAGAATTTGCTAATTCCTGTAATAAACCCAAACTCCAAATAACGGTCGAGACTTTTAAGCGTGGAAAAAAATCGTTTTAGGACTTCTCGGTTTTTTTCGGCGATACTAGGCTTGCTTAGGTGATTAATAATGGGCTGATCGTACTCATCGACTAAAATAACCACCCGATTTTGCTTTGCTAGTCCTATGACAAGCTTTCTAAGCTGCGCTTTAAGGGAAGAATGGGTCGGGGATGGGAGTCCATAAGACTGCCCAATTTCTTGAAGAATATCTTTTAAGTCATTTTCAAGTTCTTCAGGTGTGGTACTTTCGATTTGAGAAAAGTCCAAGTAGATGACGGGATGCTTTTCCCATTTATACCCACTGTTATAAATCGCACAGCCTTTAAAGAGCTCCTTGTTCCCTTTAAAGACCTCTTCAAGGGTATTCAAAAAAAGAGACTTTCCAAACCTTCGGGGTCTTGAGATAAAGTAGTAAGGAGAGCCCTCGCCGATTAACTTTTCAATAAAGTCGGTTTTATCGACATAAACGTAATCCCCTTTTGAGAGGATTTTGTGGATACTTTGGATTCCAATCGGAAGTTTTTTCATAAGCTAGGTATTTTTCCCCACAATTATACCAATTTATCAAAAAAAACAAAGGTTAATTCTTTTTCCTAAGCAGAAAGAACTGAGTGGTGATAAGGAGAGCCAGGCAAAGAATAGCGCTATAGAGGGGAGCAGGGAGACCGAAGAGGGACCAGGAGGTGTCGCTGCAGCCGCAGAGGGTCTGGCGGTACTCGACATAGGTGTGGTAGGCGCCCATGAGGAGGAGGGCGAGGAGGTTCACCTGGGTAAGGCGGAGGAGGCGCCGCTTCCAGGGAACGAAGAGGGCTATAAAGGCAAGGGCCCCTAGCGCGAAATAGAGGGCTCTTTGGGTGAGGCAAAGGGGGCAGGGGGCAAGATTTAGGCCATATTGGGCATAGTAGGAAAAGCCTAGGGCTATAAGGGCAAAGAAAAGGATAGTCAAAAATATTTTAGGATAGCTCATCTCTTCCTCTAATTACCTCTTTAGGGAATTTCTAGCTAGCCCTTAGAGCCGTTTTATGGTATCCTCTTAGGGTATGTTAAAGATTGCTTTGATTGGGCGCCCCAATGTGGGGAAGTCGGCCCTATTTAACCGGATTGCGAAGAGGCGGATTGCCATTGTTGATGAGATGGAGGGTGTGACCCGGGACCGTCTATATGCGGAGGCGGAGCTCTTTGGGCGCTCCTTTGAGATCATCGATACCGGTGGGATCGATGAGGGGAGCGAGATCCCCTTTGCTGAAGAGGTGAAGATGCAGGCGGAGATCGCCATTGAGGAGGCGGATAGCCTCATCATGGTGGTCGATAGCCGAGTCGGCCTGACTGCCCTTGATGAGCATGTTGCCCACCTCCTGCTAAGGAGTGGGAAGCCGCTGGTTTTGGCAGTCAACAAGGTGGATAATGAGGATGAGTCGGTTTTGGCTCCTTTTTATGCCCTTGGGGTTGAACAGGTGCTTCCGGTATCGGCGATTCAGGGAAACAATATCGCTGAGATGCTTGAGCTTGCCCTTGACCCCTGCCCCGAGGTGGAGAAGGAAGAGGAGGCTAAGGGGACCAAGGTGGCCATTATTGGCCGTCCCAACGTTGGAAAGTCGACATTGATCAATACCCTCCTCGATGAGGCGCGGTGTGTGGTCAGCCCCATTGCGGGAACAACCCGCGACTCGATCGATGTGTCGGTTGAGTGGAACGAGGAGACCTTTACCTTTATCGATACGGCAGGGATCCGGCGGAAAAAGTCGGAGCCTGAGGTGGTCGATAAGTTTGCGGCGATCCGGACCGACCGGGCCATTGAGCGGGCCGATGTCTGTATCCTCATGCTTGACTCTCAGGAGGGGATGACTTCCCAAGAAAAGCGGATTCTCAACCGGATCGAAGAAAAGGGGAAGGGGTGCATCCTCTTCTTCAACAAGTGGGACCTAGTGAAAGGGTTTCGGATGGAGCATTGCAAAAAGGGGATCGAAATGGAGGCCTCTTTTGCCTCTTATTGTCCCACCCTTTTTGGTTCCGCAAAGACAGGACGGAAATTGGACGATCTCTTTCCCCTGATTGGTGAAGTAAGCCACTACCGTGCCATGCGAATCTCTACGGGCCAACTGAATAAGTTTATCGAAGGGGCGATCCATAAGGTCCATCCCCCAATGATCAAAGGAAAGCGTCTCCGGATCTACTATATGGCGCAGGTCGATAGTAACCCTCCTCGCTTTGTCTTCTTCGTCAACCACCCCGATCTTTTAGATGATGCGTACAAACGGTACCTCATCAACCAGTTCCGAGAAGCCTACCGCTACACAGGCGTTCCTCTCACTTTTTATCTAAAGGGAAAGAAGGCTCGAAAAGGAAAAGCTCAGGAAGAGGTGGCTTTTCTAGAGAGTGTCTCTGAGTTAGAATTTATTTAGAGAGTGTCGTCAAATTCTAGCTGCTGTCTTAGCCCTTCCTATGGAAATCTCCAGCGTTGCCCTGCTTCAAGAGCCCACTTTGGGGCTCTCTCCATCGGGCGCCTTGGGGATCTCTCATAGAAAGAACTCTTCCATCAGAGATAATTTGACGACACTCTCTAGGTTTTCTTCGATTTTCTGCAGAAATTTTTTTGTGGAGAGTGCAGGCAACTTAGAAAAGTTGTCAAGCTCGAACATAAAAATTAATCAGAAAAGAAAGAAAAGATAAAAATTTTAATTCAGAGACATTCTCGTAGAAGAGCGTCTTCTTTTTGAAGAGGAGAATGTGGGATCCCACTTGTAGATCTCTCCATCGATCGTTACCTTCCGGTAGACCCAGTCCTCCTTATTTTCGCGGAGGAGGCGGTCACACCCCATGATATATCCCTTGATAAAGCCGTGCCGTTTCATGGCAAGAAGCATATAGCGGGAGCTAGTGGGGCGGAAGTGGCTTCGGGGACCATCGACAGGGGAGAGGATGTTTTGGTGGAAGAGGATCACAGACTCAGCTAGTTTGGTCATCCATCCACTTTTCTGAGGGAGAGGAGGAATGCGGCTTTTCTTAGCGATCATCTCACTATCTTTGCCCCACGGCTCGATAAAGCCCACTTCAGCGACTAGGGGAAGGGTCAAAAGAAGGGCGACTAAGAATTTCATTTAAAACCCAAATTTTAGCATGAGGACGGGAAAGAGGCCGTTCCGGTTGAGTTCGGGATAGGCGAGCCGTTCATAGAGGCGCTCGTTATAGAGTTTGGCACTTTCTCCCGCTCCGTAGATCCCACCAAAATACCACCCCGCTTCAAAACTTGCAAAGATAGTGCCGGCAGCGATATTTCCCTTTGAGTAGAAATGGACCGATGCCCAGATAAAGAGGCCGTTGAGGACAAAGGAGGTGAAGGCAGACTGCTTTTGCCCCACATAGAGGAAGCCAGCGCCGGGAACAAGGGCATTAAAGGTCTGCGCTTTGTTCACCGATTTTTTTTTTGCGTCGTAGGTCTCTAAAATATTTGTGAGGTAGGTCTTCGACGGGTCCTCTCTCTCGAGGGCCTGCAGCTCATCGAGGTCTCCCTCGATCAGCGCGGTCGAAACCCCCAGCTTTTTGGCTGTTTCCGGGTAGTGATGTTCGATGATCCTCAATACATAGTCGGCCTTTTTCTCTTCGCCGAGCTCAAGGTAGCTCTCATACATGATGATCAAGAGATCGTGGTAAGAGGGGAAGGTTTTGGTGGCGGTGTAAAGCGCTGAGTGGTCAAATTCCCTTTCGACCTCTTCGTAACGCTTCCCTAAATAGTAGGAGAGGAGGATCTGGTATTGGATCTCTTCGCGCCGCTCTTTTTCACCTGGAGGGAGCAAAAATTCAGCCCGTTTAAAGGTGGTAATCGCCCGGTAGAGGTCTAGCTTTTCAGCAAATTTTTGAGCGATGAGGTACTCCTTTCCCCACGGCTCCTCTTTTTCATGGGCGCTTAAGGGAGGGAATGCAGGAGGAAGTTGCATCAAATACTTGTCCTGAACCGAGTAGTTGACCTGAGGCTCGATCGTATCGGAAACCCGGTAACACCCAGCCATTGCCAGAAGACAAAGGGAAAAGAAGAGAAATCGCACCTTATTCATTTCAGAAAGGGTAGCAGACCCTTTTCGAAAAGTCTAGCCTGTATTTTTTTTCGCATCAACTGTTGGGTAGCGCTGTTTTATCGATTTTTTTTTAATAAAAAAATTGAATATAGTAACCTTTTCCATAAATGAGGAGCTTTCCTCAAAAGAAAAACTAAAAACCTGAATTTCGGGTTAAAAACTTCAGAAGGTGACAATGGCATTTCATTTGGGCATTCTTTACTTTATCCAAACTGCTTCTGCGATAGCAGTAGGAATAGCTTGTACCCGTTTTTTACTTCCTTTAAAAAAGGGGTTTCGGGAAGAAAACCAAAAACTGATTACCCAAGGAATGATTTATTTATTAATAACGATCTTTGGGATAGCCTTGATAGTTTATTGCGGAGTAGGTGTTTCGTGAAAAAAGTTTTTATGTTCGTTATATTTTTTCCATTAATGGCATTTTCTTCTATGCAAGAAGAGTATACGGAACTGTTTGGTGAAAAATTTTCTCAAATGGACATTGAAGGGTGCCATGAAATTCTCGATGAATGGTCGAGAAACTCTTATGAGGATTATGGGATTATCGAAGGGTTTCGAGCCACTTTATGCTTAGGTTCTGCTCTCGAAATTTATTGCTAGGTCTTCAGGGATCTTTTCAGAAACCACGAAAATCATTAAGGAATTTAATGATAGCCTTCGTAAAATAGATAACGCTAAGTCTGAGGCTTTAAATAAGAAGAATAACAAGGACTAAGCGATACCCATTCCGGCTCATGGGGGGCAAAGCCAGCGCAGGAAAACCCAAATCTTGAGTCGGATGGGGAAATACCGAGGAAACTCAAGCTCCAGTCAATAAAGCAACTCCCCAAAATCGATGGTTTCGTAAAAGTAGTCTTTTATCTCTGGGCTATGGGTGACACCATCGAGGTGGATAAGTACAGGGAGGGCAGAGGTTCCTCTTGGGAGCGCCAGTGCACGAATTTTTTTCTTCATCTCGTCAACGGCTTTGGCACTTATGGGAGATCTAGAAAATTTGATCTCACAGACATAGAGGTTTTTATATTTTGTCTGAATCAGGTAATCGACCTGGCAGCCTTTATGTCGTGTTTTTTGTTTTTGAAGGTAGGGGTTATCGGAAATAATATCTTCTGGTCGTATGCTAAGAAGTTCAAGAATTTTTTCACGGTTGCCGAGAACTAAATTTTCAAACTGTAATCCCATAACGGTATCCCAGTTTATGAAATTAGGAAGACCACCTTTGTTATAATGGCCCTTTTTGATTTTCTCTTGATGGGGAGAGATATACTTTAAGTAAAAGCGCAGATAATTATCGCTAAGTCGATATTGAGCAATCTTAGATTCTTTTCCGGAGGCAAGAGACCAGGTGAAGTCTTTACTGATAAATCCCCCTTTTTCAAGGGCTGTAAGGTAATTACTCAGGCGGCCACTACTTTTATAGTCGATCTTTTTAGAGATTTCTTTGTATTCAGCAGCTCCATCTGCGAGCGCCTCTACAATGTCTTTGTAAACTTGATCTTGTTTCCCAAAAACATCATGGAAAATTTGCTCGAACTCACCAAATAAGGCACCACCTTTTAAGAAACACTGCCTTTTAATATTTTCGTCAGCATTAAAATTTCCTTGCATTAGTTCTATGTACCAGGGGATGCCGCCAGTGACCGATAGCAGTTTGAACTTTTCATAAGTAGAACCTCGAAACCCATGCGCTTTTAGTAACCGGTTACAGTCTGCTAAGGGAAGGGGGTTGAGCTCTAAAGTCCAGGAAATCCTCCCATAAAAAGCTTTGCTATTTAAAATGTTATCGTCGATCCAGGTCGATACAGATCCACAAACAATAAAGATCAGCTTAGGGTTTTTCTTGAAAAGATCATCCCAAGCATTTTTTAACTTTGCCAAGAAGGCGGAGTCTTTTGAGCCGATCCAAGAAATCTCATCGAAAATGACCAGGACCTGTCCTGTCTTAACTTCACGCGCAAGAAAAGCAAATAGTTTGCTCCAATCGTCGGTCTTTATTTCGGGAAGACCTGTAACGGCACTTAACTGTTTTGCAAATTCATCGAGCTGGTCTTGCTTTGTTGTGTTTGGCTCAGGAGCAAGACCTGTAATTTTATACGTTTTTCGGTTTTTGCTAAATTCTTCGATGAGTCGACTTTTACCAATTCTTCTTCGTCCTTTAACAACGACAAAACTCGCTGAGCGCTTTTTTAGTAAAGCCCTTAGCTGTTTTATTTCTTCTTCTCTTCCTACGAAGGCTTCTTGCTCCACAGGGTCTCCTTAAAATGGTTCGCGATATCTGTAATTGTCGGTCTTGCGAACCATTTTGTCAATTAAATTCGGTTCGCAACATGCGCATTTGCATGTTTTGCGAACAGAATCTATTTTGCTAAGCTGTTTTTTGTTAGCGGTTTGCGTATTTTTGTTCGCAAAAAAAAGAAGCTTTTTCAAAAAATTATTTTAGTAGCTATCATCGGGGGTTTTGACGAGCTCAATGCCGGCATCGAAGTCTTCGGCGTTGGCCTGGTCGCGATAGATGTCTTCTTGCCGCTCGGTGATTTCAGCGTAGGTGTCGAACGACTTGATGATATGGGGACGGACGAAGATAACGAGGTTGGCAACGGTTTTGTTGGTCGCGTTATCGCTAAAGGCGGCACCGATGAGGGGGAGTCCTCCGAGACAGGGGATTGAAGTTTTTGAGTGGGTGGTGGTATCTTGGATCGAGCCACTAATCACAAGGAAGCTTTTGTCAGGGACGCTGGCAACCGTTTTGGTGCTTGCTTTATTGGTGGTAATCCCCGCTATTTGGTCGGGTGTAGTGGTGTCTCCCTGGTCGGTATTGACAACCTCTGAGATATCTTCTTCGATCATCAGGGTGACAACATCATTATTACCGACAACAGGGGTGATGTTGAGGCTGATTCCCACGTCGCGGTATTCAAGGTTGGCTGTTTGGACGGTTGCCGCTCCACTATTGGTAACGGTCGAACCGGTGTAGGGGATGTTTTGTCCCACGAAAATAGTGGAGAGTTTGTTGTCTTGGGTGATCAGCTTTTGGTTGAGGACAATCGTTGACTCTCCATCGGTGCGGAGAGCATTGACAAGGGAACCGAGGGCAAAGTAGCTCTGCCCTTTGTGGAGGACAATATCACCGATCACACCAAGGTCCCCGCCAGATGCGAATGGGATGAAGCTTCCAGTGGGGGTGGTGGTAGCATTCACGGTGCGGAAATTATCGTTAAAGGCAACGAGGGGATCGGGGTTATTATTGGTGTTAATAGGGGTTGAAGAGGTTGAGTAGGCAAACTTATTGCGGTACTGTCCTTGCGAGGCCCAACGGAGACCAAACTGGAGATTGCTGGTGAGCCCTGTTTGGATGACAAGGACTTCGACAAAGACCTGCTTGAGGGGAACGTCGATACTTTTGATCAACTCTTTCAATTTCCCAAGGGCTTCGGGCTGTCCTGTTGCAACCAAGGAGTTCGTCACCTCGATCCACTGTAAGGTCTTTATTGCTTCGGAAAGGGCATCACCTCCTTTGGCTTTGGCTTTTTCAAGGTCGCCACCGATCAGTTTAATGGCGCTTTGGATTTCGCCTCCCGAGTGGTATTGCAATTTATAGATCAAAAAGCTCGTATCGGAAATGGTTTCTACCCCTGGTTCTCCCTCAGGAATGCCGGGACCAGGAATGTCAAAGCGCTCTAGGAGTTCCAAGACCTTTTGGGTATCTTCGGGCTCTCCTGAGATGAGGATCGAAGAGGTTCGTTCCATCCACTTTAGGTTGTTGATCGTATCAAAGAGCTCTCTATTGGTGACCCCAGAATTGATCAGGTTTTGCTCAAAGTCACGGAGTAACTGAATCAGTTCTTGACCTGGAACAAACTTGGGTTTGTAAATGAGGTATCCAGAAGGTGCGCGCGCAGGAAGCTCTTGGGCGAGATCGGGAATATCAAACTTTTGAGCAAGGATCAGCGCTTCTTGCACAGCAACGGGAGGTCCTGTAAAGATGAGTGAGTTGGTATCTTGGACGTAGCGCATGTTCATTAACGTTTTGATCAGCGCTTCTTGGGTGGAGCCTGCTTTTTGGAGGTCTTCTGCCATGTTCCTCAGGTAGCCCATTAGCGCAGGGCCGCTCAGATATTTGATCTTGTAGATGATGAAGGTGGTTTTTCCTGGCTGCTTACCAAACTCATCGGTAGGAACATCGAGAGAGGGGAGGAGCTCTTTGACCTTTTCGACCGACTCGGCGGTTCCTGTGAAGAGGACACCCTTTCCTTTTGAAACAAGGCGGGTGTTTTTCAACGTGTCGATGAGCGCTTTATCGACAAACCCCGACTCTTCCATGTCATTCGCAACGGTTTTTGCATGTTCGATGAGCTCTTTAGGGCTGACATGGATCGGAGTATACACATAAAACTCGCTGGCACCAGGTGATTCAAGGGTAGGTGCGTCGAAGGTGGGTGCGATTTCTTTGACCCTTGCAATAGCGGAAGGGGTTCCCGTAAAGAGCACTCCGGTTCCATCGGAGACAACGGTTGCAGAGTTGAGCGCTGCAATGAGGGTTTGGTCGGCAAGGCCTGAGCTTTTCATCTTGTCGGCAGCATGTTTTGCTTGCTTAATGACCGCCCCAGGTGTTTGGTTTTCCGGTTTGAAGATAAAGTATTGAGAGGAGAGGGTCTCTTGCTCCTGGGAGTCATAAGACTTGACCATCTCTTTGATCTTTTCGATGGCTTCGGGAGTTCCGGTAAAGACAACACGGGTCTCATTTTCAGAAAGGTGGGCTGATTTCATCGCTTGGATCAGCTCAGGATCCTCGAGTCCTGAAGCTTCGAGTTGCCTGGCTGCTTTATCGATATCTTCCTTGAGCCGCTCAGCCGAAATGGAGATCGGTTTATACATGAAAAACTCAGAGGTTGCTACACGTGTTCCTCCACTTGAAACGTCAAAGGTAGGAAGGATCTGTTTGAGCTTGTTTAAGGAGCGTTCATCCCCTGTAAAAATTAAAGAGTTGTTTTCCTTGACCCACTTCATCGATTCGATCGTTTCGATCAGGTCATTGTCGGGGTATTGGGACTGTTTCAAGTTGATGATGAGTTTTTCTAAGGAATTAGCGATTTGCGGTTCATCGGCATTTTTGATTTTGTAAATGTAAAAGCCTCCCCTTAGGAACTCCATTTCTGTATCGCTATAGGGGATGTCTAAGCTTTCCAGGATGAGGCGGACTTCATTTAACGTCTGTTCATTTCCCATGAAAAGGAGGGAGTGGCTTTGCTTAATGAACTTCATCGTGTTTAATGTGTTCACGATTTCTTGTGATGCTGGCCCTGCAAGTTCTAGGTTTTGCTTGACCTCTTCAATCCCTTGTTCGAGGACATCAGCAGGCTTATTTCGGATGTGGTAGATGAGCACATTTTGGGCAGTGAGGGGGCCTCGAATTACCCGAGCAAGGGAAGGGGGGTTGTCGAGATCCTCGAGAATGGCCAAAGACTTTTCAATAAGAAAAGGGGTGGAGATGATAAAAATGGTTCCCGTTGTGTTTTGTGGGACATAGATGAGGGGATTTCCCTCAGAAACGGGAACGAGAATTTGCTCTGTAAGAGAGATTAACGTTTCGGGGTCGTTATTCCGGCAAATATAGGAGTCGATATCGAGGGGAGTTTTGGGTTGGTCCAAGGTATAGAAGAGTTTGTGGACCTCTTCGATATTTTGGGTGATATCGGTGATGATGATATTGCGGGTTGCCTCCGCCACTTCAATGATCGCATCGTTTGATAGAAGGGGTCGCACAATCCCTGCTAAGGTGACTGGGTTGGCATTTTTCACCTTGAAAACCCGTGTCATAATGGGGGGGACATGTCCTTCCTCAAGGGGAACTTCCTGTGAGACAACAGGGGCAATTTGCCGTCCAGCGCCTCCCTTTGTCACAACTAAATTGTTTCCCTGCTCTAGCAGGTCGAACCCATTGATCCGCAGTACTTGGATAAAAGCGGCCATGACATGCACCAATCGGGTCGGCTCTTCTGAGACAATGGTGACGTTAAAATTTAGCTCATTTTCGTTATAGACGAAGTTGACGCCACCGATCTTGCTGATAAACTTGATCAGTTCAATGACAGGAACATTATCGAAGTTAATCGTATATCCCTCACCGGTTTCAGGGGGAAGAAGACTATAATCTTGGACTGTTTTTTCCTTAGCGGCAGAAAGGGGGGATAGGGAAAAGCAAAGGAAACATACCAAGAAAAAAAAGGATAGAACTTTGCTTTTCATCACGTATTTTTACACTACTTATAAAGTTCTTATTTCATACCAGATATGGCAATTACTCCGCATCAATTTTTTTATAGAGAGGTGGGAGGGCAAGAAAATAGCTTACTCTCGTGTTCCAAAAATTGTTGTGTACAGAACAGAGTGGCTTTAGGGATTAATATGTAAAATTCTAATTGTAAGTCAATTGTGGCATTATGCATCATAAAATCGTCGGCCTTGTTCACCTTTACAGGTAAAAAGTTCGCACATTTATCGGTGGTATATGTAAGAAAGATACGTCGGGGGCTTGCCCCCGACGCATCTTTCATCCAACTAAGTATGCAGACTTAAAAAAATAAGGGGCTTGTTGTTCAGGAAAAAGTGAAAGAGTAAGGAAACCAGATTGCCCTGGTTTCCTC
>NZ_JAAEJV010000030.1 GCF_015356785.1 Candidatus Neptunochlamydia vexilliferae
CCGCCAAAGTCGTCATCCTCATCAACTACCACAGCCTCAAAGCCGAAAGAGGACGCGGCCTCTCCGAAATGCTCCAAATCGCCTACAACCTCTTCGGCAGCGAAAAAAACCTCCTAAACTCCAAAGACTCCCTCCTCATCGGAGTCACCAACACCCCCCTAACCATCAAACTCGAACAACTCCAACGCTTCATCACCAAAGACAACCCCACCCTCCAAAAACTCACCAACCAACTCTTCACCTACGACCCCCTCGACCGCAACATCCAAGGAGGGTGGAACCGCCAGCAGTTCCTCTCCGCTATCGGAGATCTTAAGCCCGTCCCACACCACAAAAAAATCTTCAACACCGTCCTCACCTACGAAGACGAACACAAACTCCTCCACATCTCAGAAACCCTCGGCAAAAAAATCCAAAAAGCCCTAGAAACCCAAAACTACTCCCAATCCGCCCTCCACTACCAACACCTCGCTTCCCTCAGCATCATCGACCACCACACCATCGAGCGTCACCACCAAACCCAAAAAAGACACCTCCAAGACCACGTCCACACCCAAATCAACCACCTAAACACCCAAGCCCACTTCGAAAACTTCACAAAAGCGGGGACCCACCTCCAAAACCTCCACATCCTCCAACAAACCTTCCCCCACCTCAAAATCAACCCCCAAGACCACCAAAACACCATCGACCACGCCAAAAACCAAAAAGCCCAAAGAGAAGCCCGCTACCGCGACTACCAAAAACAAATCAAAGCCGCCAACAAAAAAATCGACCAGTTCATCAAAATCATCGAAGCCCAAAAAGCCGAAACCCAAAGACAACTCGCCGAACAAGACAAAAAATACAAACAGCTCCTCAAAACCCAAACCCAAACCAACGCCGAAAACCTCCAAACCCTCGAAGAAAGCCTCAAAAACCTCCTCCAAGAAAGAGACACCCGCCTCGCCGAAAAACAAAAACAACTCCAAATCGCCACAAACCTCAAAGACCAAGAAGCCACCCAAAAACTCCAAGCCGAACAAAAAAAACTCGCAGAGGACTACGCCCAAAGACTCCAAGAGGCCAGACAAGAAAAAGAAAAAGTCCACACCGAAAACCAAAAACTCCTCGAAGCCCAGCAAAAAGCCCACCAAATCCAGCAACAAAAACTCCTCGACCGCATCAAAGAACTCGAAGCCCAAAAAAACCAAAACCAAAACCTCCGCCAACAAACCCTCCCCTCAATAGCCTACGGCAAAGCCATCTGGGAAAAACACTTCGGCCCCGGCTCCATCAAAGAAAAGGAACCACGCCTCCCTCGTAACATCGAAGAAATCCTAAACGAACCCACCCCCTTCAAAGTCGAAGGCTATGAAGGAAAAGTCCGCGACACCCACCTCCTCGTTTGGATCCCCAAAAAAGTCAACGGCACAAAGCTCACCCTCAATAGCCTTGAGAGGCTTTTCGGGAAGTATGACGACTATGAAAGCGACGTAAAAGAAGAGTTCGGCACAAAAGGGACCACCTCACACTGGCTCCTCGTCAGCAAAAACATCCTAGTTACCACCCGATCCAAAACCTACGCTGACCAAAAAAAGCTCATCGAGAAATATGCTTCCAAAGGATACACCCTCCCTTTAGCTCTCGATATCGCAGTAGCGGTGCTCCTCCATCAAAAGGAAAAAGGGGAGTATTTGTTGCCAAAAGAGCATCCACTTTTAACCTCCACTTGGTGCCAAGAGGCGTTAAAAAGCGAGTTGCCGGTGGCGATAGGGAGCTTCGCTGGTGCGGGACTGCGTGTCAGTGTCGGCGTCGAATACGACTCCGTATACTACGGGGTTGTGGTTGCGCGGAAACTAGGTGCGCCAAGGAAAGCTTGGCATCTCTAGCTGAGTGAAAGGAATCAGCCGTGGGAATTGCTTATTTACCCACGTAGGAAACTAAACAAGATGAAGGAGTAATCTTAACTTGAAGCTTTAGTAGACAAATATGTAAGCCGTAGCGTGAGCGAACCTGTTCTAGCTTCAAACCTAACAAAGGCGTAGATGGTCAGCCTGTCGAAAAGGGTGAAGTCTAAAACACCTGAGGAAGAAGTAAGCAAACGCACTCAGGTGATCTACCGGAGTTCTAAGGGATGGCGTGCATAGAAAGAGATGGTAAGCGTAAAAAACCGGGATAGGGAGGCCCTCTCGGGCTTTCCCTCCCACACCACCAGGCATACGGGTCCGTACCATGGCGGTTCGATAAAGTTAAATGTCTATACAGGAGCAAGTGTTGGCAATCCTGCTTCCTTGAAATACTTGATACTTAGAGCTCTCCTTACCTGAGGAATGTGACTTAACATCCAAGGACCTCTCGAACTCATGGCTGCCCATACGGCATCTTTCTCTTTGATGCCTAGTTTGATTAGTTCCTTTCTTCGCTTCTTAAATGTTTTCCATTGCTTCCAATGGATGCATCTTAGGCGACGACGTATCCATCTATCTAGCTCCTTGAAGATTGATGAGGTTTCGCAATATCCAAAGTAGCCTCGCCACCCTTTCATATATTTTGATAACTCATTAATCCTTTCCTCCATATTTATGCTTCGGTTTCGCCTGGTAAGTTGCCTTATTTTGACTTTGAATGGAAGTTCCCGATGGAGAAAAGGTCGTATTTTCGAATAAACTGTTGATTTTAAGTCTTTTTCGCAGACTTTCTTGTCTGTTTTTTAGTGGCTACATGAGCATCATTCCTAGGTATGATTTTTGGAATGCTAACTCCCGCTGCTCCTAAAAGTGCTCGGTTTTGAGCTCTTGGTTCTGGGACCTTCTCAAATTTTGTTTGATCGTTTAGGGTAACTTCTATTGTTGTAAGTGTTGAGAGGCTCTTAAGCCCCTCTGCGACCGTAGTGTCGATTTCCTTCCAGAGCATGTCCAGATTTTTCATAATCATATAGGCCATCATCACAACAAACACGTGGCCATGTGTACTTTCAGCAGTCCTTACATGAACTGGTCTGAGCTCTAAAGTTGACTTAGAGGTGCGAAATGCAGACTCGACAAATGCTAAGTCTTTATACCTGTCATGGGCTACTTGCTTATCCGCCTCTGATTGCTTTAGGTCAGTTTTTATTATGTAGCACCCATCAAGTCGGCTTTCTTCTTTAAGCTTTTCCTCACTAAGCTTGAGAACAAGGGTTCGCTCTTCGGTTTCCAGAGATAAGTGACCGTCTACTTTTAATTTTTTTATTTTGGCATTTACTGTTTTAACAGCAGTTTCTACTTTTGCTTTTGGGTGCTCTTCAAGGTACTGGTTCCTGTCTAAGATGAGTTTCTTAATCGCAGCTCTTTTTCTTACACGGTTTTGATCGAGCTCTTCAGCACGTCTAGGGTTTTTCCGAAGAATATATCTTACTCCATCGAGCTCTACTTCATACAACTCTTTGCTGAAGAACTCGAGTTGGATATGGTCTTTTTTTATGAGGGTCTCTATCTCTTTTTTGGAAATCGCAGTAATGTATTGAAAGCCATTCTCTTCTAGCGCTTTGATTTGCGTTCTTTTGATCATCCCTCGATCCCCTACAAAGGTGACCTTTTCGCACCCAAATCGCTTTTTGGCTTTTTCTATTTGGGAGTAAAAAGTTGTAAGATCGCTGGTGTTTCCTTTGAAGATTTCTGTGGAAATTGGCTCCCCTTCGTCATCACATAGAAGTCCCACAACAATTTGTTTCTTTCCCTTTTTTTTATCTCTATTGTAGCCCCAGTCTGCTAGCTCGTTTTTATCTCCCTCAAGATATGAGCTTGTAACATCATAGAGAAATAAATTTGAAGATTGCTCTTTTCGAAGCTTAAAAAGCTTTTGCTCGATCCTCTCCTGGTTATCGTTTAGCCATGCAAGGTTTTGATAAAGTGCATCTTCGTTAAACCCTTTTTCTATCCCAATTGCCGATGCCATTGCATGTGTATTTGCTAAGCGAACAGCTGATAGCCGAGACCCTTGATCAATGACTCTAGCGATCACTTGCCAAAGCGCAAGCTTGCCATCTCTTGAACTTCCCAAAGCGTTAACAATCCCCAGCCTTTTGGCAACTTCTAAAACAGTCCAAACAGCCCCTACGGACAGCCCTTCTTGGCACTTTACAGATTCATCAAATGAACCTAGGTTTGCTAAATCGAGCTTATGCTTTAAGGCAAGTTTAATCGCTTCGATCTCATCGGGGGAGCATTTGCTGAGGTTGGCGATTGTTCGTTTTTTAACTTTCTTGCCTTCTCTATAAGATTGTCGAAGCAGGGTAGAGCTATAAATTTTGCCCGATTTAGTTTTGAATTTGCTTGTTTCAATGTACATGTCCACATGTTAGTTTGTTCTGGAATTTATTGTCAAATGAAATCAAAATTTTTACGGAAAAATTTTAGTGGGTACATTTTCCGACAGGAGCTGTTTGCTTAATCCTAAGAAAACCAAATCTTTAGATCGTTTTGCTTGTGAAATTGGCACCCAAAAACCGGGAACTTCCGTTCAAATGACGGTGTTGTACTCATAATTTTTTCCTTTGTTGGTCTGCCAAGCCCAACAAGGAAAGTACAACATCGTCTTTTTTTTCACTAAATCTTAAGGACAAGCCTTGAAAGTCCACTGGTCAAACCAGTGGCTTACCTGTCAGCGAGTTAAAACCTCATGCCTCACGAGGATCAAGA
This sequence comes from Candidatus Neptunochlamydia vexilliferae, assembly GCF_015356785.1. NCBI lineage: Bacteria > Pseudomonadati > Chlamydiota > Chlamydiia > Parachlamydiales > Simkaniaceae > Candidatus Neptunichlamydia > Candidatus Neptunichlamydia vexilliferae. The sequence goes on from NZ_JAAEJV010000030.1 coordinate 4,662, forward strand.
AGCTCTAGCCCCTTTTGGGAGGCCTCTTTATAGAGAGCTGCTAGAGCTGTTGGCAAGTCCTTTTCTCCTCGCCAGAAGGGAAACTTCCCTAGGCTTTTGAGGAGGGTCCCCTCTTGAGGAGGCTTCTCAAAGCCTCCTGCAAGCCACTCTTCATCGATCTTCCCTTGGGTCCAGAACATTTCGGGATCGGGTGAAAGGGGGGTGGCTTTTTCTACCTCCTTTTTAAGAGGGAGGGAGGTATCGAAGGAGAGCGCTTCAAGCTTATTGAGAAAGGTTTCCCTTTCCATCCCTCTAAGGTGGAAGAGGAGGAAGGGGTCCCGATCGAGCTCTTCTGCTAAAAGGTAGAGCACTGCAGCGACGTGTTTGCAGGGGTTCGACCAATCGGGGCAGCTACAATCGGTCGAGAGGTCTGCATAACTGGAGGGAAGAAGGGGCACCCTTACCTCTTGGAAAAGGACCTCGATGTCTTGGGGAAGCTTCCCCGCAAGGAGCTCCGCGGTGTAGATTGCTTTTTTTGCAAGGGCCTCTAGGACGAGCTGCCAGGCACTTTCGGAGAGCTCTTCCATTTCAATGGTGACTTGGTAGGGCTCTTTTCTTGATCCCTGAACGTCTGCAGAGAATGACCCTTTGGAAACGTGGATGTCGAGAACTTGCCCCTTTCTGGCGTAGGAGCGCCCCCTCGTGAGCCTTTTTGCATCTTCAAAGGACTCGAGCGCATCAATCCACCGCTTGCCCCACCAACTTTTTGTAAACTCTCCTTTCCTGGAGTGACTTTTGATCCCCCCTTCAACGGGAAGGGGTTTTGAAGGTGTATAGTTTTCCCACATGACCTTTTCCTTATGCTACGACCTTGGACTGGAGTTTCCAAAGCTCTTTAAGATTTTCTGTTGAAAGTTCGGTGAGCCAACCTTCTCCCTCTCCGACAACATTTTCAGCGACTTCTTTTTTGCTAGCGATCATCTCATCGATCTTCTCTTCGATCGTCCCTGTTGAAATCAACTTGTGAACCATCACATTTTTCTTTTGCCCGATTCTAAACGCCCGGTCGGTTGCCTGATTTTCTACGGCGGGGTTCCACCACCGGTCGAAGTGGATGACATGGTTGGCTTGCGTTAGGGTTAAACCGACCCCTCCCGCCTTTATTGATAGGAGGAAAACAGAAGGTCCCCCTTTTTCTTTTTGGAACGCCTCTACCATTTTATCCCGCTCTTTTTTCTTCACTCCTCCATGGAGGAATAGAGTTTCTTTTCCATGGTTTTCCTCGATATGTTTTTTTAGAAGTTCTCCCATTCCAGTATATTGGGTGAAGATCAAACATTTATCGCCGACTGCATAGATCTCTTCAAGGGTTTCCTCTAAGCGCGCAAGTTTTCCCGAACGTCCTTCTAGGACTCCCTCATCTTTGAGAAAGTTTGCAGGATGGTTACAGATCTGCTTGAGCTTTGAAAGGGTGGCTAAGATCACCCCTTTTCTATCGATTCCTTCTTTGGTATCAAGCACCCCATTTGCATCAGCAACAACCGATTCATACAAAGAAACCTGCTCGGGGGTAAGCGAACAGTAACTGTTCATCTCTATCTTCTCGGGCAAGTCAGAGATAATCGAGCGGTCTGTTTTCAGCCTTCTTAAAATAAGGGGTTTTGTGAGCTGTTTTAGCATTTTTGTCTTTTGAGGATCTTTTTCCATCTGGATCGGTTTAAAGAAGGTTTCCCGAAACTGGTCTTCGGTTCCCAGGTACCCAGGGTTTAGGAAGTGCATCAAAGACCAAAGGTCTCCTACATTGTTTTCGACCGGGGTTCCCGTTAAGGCGAGGCGATAATTTCCCTCAAGGGTACATGCCGCTTTTGCCTGTTTGGTTCCAGCATTTTTGATGTTTTGGGCCTCATCCAAAATAACCCCTCTCCAATTGACCTCTTTAAGGAGGTCGCTATCTCGGTGGAGCAAAGCATAGCTGGTGATAACAAGTCCCGTATCCTTTACTTTCTGCTCAAAGTTTTTCCCTTTGAGCCGGTCAGGACCATGGTGAACATAAATAGGAAGATCGGGAACAAACTTTTCCCCTTCTCGGCTCCAATTACCCGTGAGAGAGGTCGGACAGACCAGTAGGGAGGGCTTGTTTTCCTTTTCCCACCCTTCCATCAACATAGCCAAGGTCTGGGGAGTCTTGCCGAGTCCCATATCATCGGCTAAACAAGCTCCTAACTGCCACTTTTGGAGAAAGGACATCCATGAGTATCCTCGGAGTTGATAGGGGCGGAGCATCCCTTGAAACCCTTTTGGAGGATCGATAAGCTCAATAGATGCATCACTTTTGAGCGTTTGCAAGAAGTCTTTAATCCACCCTTCTGCCTCAACTCCCTCTACCTCGATCCCGTAAGTGGACTGCTCAACTCCTGCATCAAGCTGCATCAGGTCGAGAAGACTCTTCGGCTGGCATGGGTTTTTCTCTAAAAAATCGACTGCTTTCTGAATTTGGTCTTGATTCAAAAGAACCCAGTGTCCCCGCATTTTAATGATGGGGTCCTTTAAAAGGGCAAGCTCATAAAGCTCTTCCTTTGAAATAGGAAGCTGTCCCAAATACATCTTCCATTCCACATTAAGCGCCTCCCAAATCGACTGCTTTCTATCCTCTTGAAATGGACTGCTTATAAAAGCTTTGGAAGAGAGGTTCATCGCCCCCTTCTTCCACCAATTTGGACAAATCACCCCAAAGCCAAGCTCCTCTAAAAGGGGGGCTTCCTGGTTTAAGAAATCAATAGCGTCCTTAGAGTTTAAGGAGAAATCTTTGGGCACAGCAACATCTAAACTTTTGCTAATACGGTCACAAACCCCTAATCCCACACCAAGAGAGGTAAGGATAAATTGCCTTGCATTAAAGTCAGAGCGATTCACCACTTTTCTTTTTGCCCCTTTGGGGTTCCAAACATCTTCAATCGTTAAAATCAAACTGGGGTCTTCGTAGGACTGAAGTAAGTAGGCAACCTTCCATTCAAGCTCTTTTCCCTCTTCTTCTATAGGCTCTTCTAGCCTGAAGCAGAATTTAAAGGGGGAAAGCCCTGCATTTTTCAAGGGTTGCTGCCACTGCTCAATTCCCTTAGCTAGGAGAAGCCCTTCCTTATTTGGCAATGACAAAGAAGGACTTGTCGCTCCTAAACTATCAAGCCAAATATCATGATCACTTTTTCCCTCTCCTGAAGAAATCTCCCTATTTACTGAAGAGATCATCTCCCAAAGTCCTTTCTTAATAAAAGTCAGAAGTCTCTCTTCATCTCCCATAGAAGGAGGCTCTTTCTTCTTTAATGAAGGGGATAAAGCGCGGCAACAAGGGGGAAGAGCTTTCCTGAGCTGCGCCATCCTCTCTTTATCCCTCCCCATAAAAATAGGCTCCCAACCAGCTCTAAGCCCCTTTTCTTGAAAAAGGGTTGGAAGGTAGCGTTGCCGAACTAAAAGAGAAAGGGTAAACCTTGCAAGTTCTCCTAAAAAGGAAAATTCCTCCCCTAAAACAACCCCAGGAGCAATCATTTTCCTTCCCTTCCCATTCACAAGAAAAGAAATAATTTCTCCAGGAGAAAATGGGCATATCTCAACCATCCATGGGGAGAGGCTTACCTCTTTTTCTTGCTGCTCAGCTGGAAGTTCTCCTAAAAGAGAGCTTGAGGGGAGAGGGGCTCTAGAGTAAGAGGGAAGCCACATAAGCCCCCGCTCCCGCCTAGAGGCTATTTTGCCTAAAGCCCCTTCAAGCTCTTCCCAGCCCAGTCCAAACGGATGGACTTCTGGAGGAGGGTTCAAAGGACGCCTTCCTCGGGACTTCTTTGGAAAGTGTCCTCTGGAAATCAGCTTCTCTCCCCAAAGAAAAAACTTCCCCCCATCAATCGCACCATGTAAAATAATCACTGCTTTTCCCAATGCTTGGATAAAAGGGTGATTTTAAACAAAAAGTTCCCCTTTTGTCAAAATGATTTTGAGCGACGGGGTCGGGTAGAAGGAGTCGTCTATGACGACTCCAACCCCCACACAACCCGCCGTGCCGATTTCCAGCAACGGGCTGAGGTAGTGGAACCAGAAGTTTTATTGTCCAACGTTAGAGAAATGGGGAGTTTTATTCCCTTTCCCTAGAAAAATCTAACGGAGGGACTCGATCTCTTTAACCGAGAGGCCAGTGAGCTTCGATATTTGCTGTACGGAAAGACCATCTTTTACCATAGCTTGAGCGATTTCTAGCTTTTCTTCTTTGCGCCCCGCTTTCCTTTCAGAGGATAAGACTGCCAAGTGGTCTCTATGCTCATTAATACTAGCTTCATAGGCTTTTCTTGTCGCTGGGTCGGATGAAAGCCTTTCCAACCTTTCAAGTGCTCTTTGAAAAACGGGGTCTTGCTTTAAGGTATTTACTTCTTTTTCCTTTATTAAAGAAGCATTTTTAAGGAAATAAAACCATTTTTCTTTATAGGTCTTCAGCTCTTCTAAAGGCTTATCTTTAAATTTTTTAAGATCAACCAATGTTGCCTTCCATTGATTAAAAAGGTGTTCATTAGAAGAAGAGACTTCAGGTTTAAATCGATAGGTTTCTACCACTTTCTCGTCATTCAAAATACCATTTTTTTCTCGTTCATTTCGATGAAAGTCAATAATCGCTACAACATGAACCTTGGGAAGGTCTTTCCACCCTATTAGCTTTTTTTGCTTCTTTCTCTGTTCAGTTTCTGTTGCTTGTTGATGATGGTAATCTATCTGCTCTGTATAATCCTTTCCTAAGTAATAAAGAAGTCTTTTATCAAACCCTTCGTGGTTATAGGTTTGCATTTCAATGATGTAGCGCTCTCCTCCCCTGGTTTTTACCGATAAATCCACAAAGGTTGAGGGTCTACCAACTTCAACCCGCATCTTTCTAGGATCTAAGAATTCTTCAATCTCAATGAGATCATCCCCTTCAAATCCTAATACGGAATTGATAAAACTTTCTAAAAGTTCTTTACTACTTTTATCGCCAAAAAAATCTTTGAAGACGATGTCAACTTTGACATCTAATAGGTCTATCATACTTCTAATACTCCATTACCTACTATTTTAGCATGAAAGAAGCAATCTGTATACACTAATTTTTATCCCCAAGGAGCTAAACGTTGCATAAAAAAATTATGATGTTAAACTTTTTATATCTAGTGCTCCGTCAACCCTAAAACTGAGGGTTGACAGAGCACTAGAAAGCATCCCTTAGCGATACTCTTTAAAAAACAGAAAAGGGTAGCCGATACTCAACGCGCACCGTTTGTGCGTGGCGCGGGAACGCATAGGCATAGATCCGGTAGGCATACTGCACTCCAAGCTCTCCCCAGATTTTGAAGAGATAGGTATAGTTGAGCCCCAGATCGACTGAACGGTGCTCAATGCGGGCGTATCCTTTAAAATTATCGATGTTCAACCGGCTCTGGTTTCCCAAACCAAAGTACCCTTCAGAAAAGAGCTTGAACTTATAATGCTGCGCGATCTTCGTTTCTATAGCAAGCAGGGGACGAAGCCACGGAGAGCCACGGTTGGCAACCCCAGCTCCAAAAAAGCCCCAAAAGCGCCAAACCCAGTTGTAGGTCTGGTCGATCTCTTTGCCAGCAGCTAGGCCTAACTCAAAGTTCCCTTGGGCATGGTAGGGGGAGCTTACATCTCTTAGGGTGCGGGTTGGAACATAGAAGGCTTGCCCTCCTAGGATAAGACTGATGGGGTCACCAGCCACATCATTGAAAACTTGGTAACGGAGCTGTCCTCCAACCCGTCGGACTCCCCAATTCAGCTTGCGGGTACTTAAAAAGTCTGTTTCAAGCTGGACCTCCCAACCAGGCCAAAACTGAACACCTAGGTTGAGGTCAATAAAATGATCATGGGAATTGTAGCTTGAGGGGTTAAAGCCTTGATCAACAGAGGGGTAGTAGCGGTAAGAGTAGGCAGGGCGAAACTGCAGCTCCCCTACCGTTGTCATCCAAGGATCAATGACAAAGGCAAAAAGGGCTACAGGGAAAAAAAGTATCAGATACTTCATCATTGTCCATGGGCGGTTAGCCACCGCTCGGCATCTAAAGCGGCCATACAACCAGAGCCTGCGGCAGAAACGGCCTGACGGTAGACCTTATCTTGTACATCACCTGCGGCAAAGACCCCTTCCACATTGGTGTAGGTACTTCCCGGCTTGACAACGAGGTAGCCATTGTCATCGGTCTCGAGCTGCCCTTTCAGGAAAGCGGTATTGGGGTTGTGGCCAATGGCAAAGAAAACTCCTGCAGCAGGGCGGGTCTCTTCTTCTTTAGTTTCGACATGTTGCAAGGTGACCTTTTCAACCACATCGCCCCCCTCCACTTTGGTTACCACTTGGTTCCAAAGAATCTCGATCTTCGGGTTGTCCATCGCATGCTGCGCCATAATTTTGGAAGCGCGGAGCTCATCTCTTCGGTGAACGATATAGACCTTGCTCCCATACTTGGTCAAAAAGATGGCCTCTTCAACGGCGGTATCTCCCCCACCAATGACATACAGCTCTTTATCGCGGAAAATGGGCATCGCTCCATCGCATACAGCGCAAGCGGTCACCCCTTTTTGCCAAAACTCTCCATCGCCCGTTCCGGGAACATCGAGCCGCTTGGCAGTCGCACCGGTAGCAATGATCAAGGCATCAGCGGTCACGGTTGTTTTTTTTCCCTTAACCGTGAAGGGGCTGCTAGAAAGATCGACCTCTTCGACATCTTCGGTGAGGATCTCGGTTCCAAAGCGCTGTGCTTGCTTCCGCATCGCATCCATCAGCTCGGGGCCGGTGATGCCCTCGGGAAACCCAGGGTAATTCTCCACATCGGTGGTGGTCATGAGTTGCCCTCCAGCAGGGCCACTAAAGAACCCCTCAAACATGAGGGGGGACAGATTCGCACGGGCCGCATAGATCGCCGCAGTAAAGCCAGCCGGACCCGATCCTATTATCACTAATTTTTTACTTTCCATAAGGTATCTATTCTTAAAAATCTCGGTTTAAAACACAAGTTTGCTGTCCAAATAATGCAAATATGAGTAAAATATTGCCATTATCGAAAGGAGAATGGCGTGCGGAACATTCGGCTACAGGAGATGACCAAGTCCCAGGGAGAGGGGCTGATTCTCAATAAGGTGAATTTGGCGATTCCCTCGGGGCAGTTCTTTGCCCTTTTGGGCCCCAGTGGGTGTGGAAAAACAACCCTACTCCGCCTCATTGCGGGGTTTGAAAAGCCCGATTCGGGGATCATCTACCTCGGAAATACCAATATTACCGATCTCCCTGTCAATAAACGGCCGATCAATATCGTCTTTCAAAATTATGCTTTGTTCCCCCACCTGAACGTCTTTAACAATGTGGCCTACAGCCTGGTGATCCAAAAGATCCCCAAAGAGGAAATCGAACAACGGGTCATTAAAATTTTAAAGACATTCCACCTGGAAAATCATATTTTTAAGTTGCCAGCTCAACTATCTGGTGGACAGCAGCAGCGGGTGGCCCTTGCACGGGCAATCATCAATGAGCCCGAGGTCCTCCTCCTCGACGAGCCCCTGGCTGCTCTTGATTTTAAGCTCCGGGAAAAGATGCTTGTCGAGCTGATCGACCTCCAGGATAAGCTGAAAACGACTTTTATCTACGTCACCCACGATCAGTTTGAAGCGCTGACGGTCGCCGACCAGATGGCGATCATGAATCACGATGGGGAGATCGAGCAGATCGGCACCCCCAAAGAGATCTATGAATTCCCTGTCTCGAGTTTTGTGGCGCGGTTTGTTGGAACGACCAATATCTTAAGTGGAACGCTTCATAATATCGAAACAAGCCCTGAGGTAGAAGTGCCTCATATGGGAACGTTTAAGGTCTATATCCCGCAGAAAAAGCTCACTCCACGACAATTTTTGGGAGACGAGGGGCAAGCGAAGCAAAGCCAGATTTCCTTGAATGACAAATCCCATAGCCAAAGTGCTATGGGTGAGAAAGAAAGGAAATCTGGTGAAGCTGCAGCTGCCGATCGGCCTCAAAAATTGTCACGGAGTGAGCAAAACAAAACCTGGATGGGAGAGGGATGTTCGGCAACTTTAAGCATCCGCCCTGAAAAAATCTTTATCTCGAAAAAACCGGTTGAAAATTTCACCAATACTTTAAAAGGGGTGGTCTCTCAAATCGTCTACCATGGCCGCTCTACTCAATACAATGTAATCATTAATAACCAGTTTAAGATTCAGGTGTTCGAACAAAATGAGGAGCATTTTGCCCAAGAGGATATCGACTACGACGATGAGGTCTACCTATACTGGCAAAAGGAAAATGCTCTTTTACTGGAGAGTTAGGGATGTACGCGCTTTTTTCTAAGATCCAGCAAAGAACACGGCAAGAAAGCTCGTTTGCGATTGGCTCTCCCGCTCTTATTTGGCAGATCATTTTCTTCTACCTCCCCCTTTTGCTTATGATGGGTAGTAGCCTCTTTGTCCTTATGGACGGGGGAACGGTTAGGCTCTCCTTTGAAAATTTTGCCCCCCTCTTTTCGACCGCCCACCTCTCGGTCATTTTTAGCTCGATCTCTTTAGCTCTTTGCACCGCTTTGATCTCTCTTTCGATCGCCTATCCGCTAGCCCACTTCATCGCTTTTAAGGGAGGGCGGTACAAGACGTTGATGCTCTTTTTTTTGATCGTCCCCTTTTGGACCAATTTCCTCCTCCACGTGTATGCTTGGTTTTTTGTCCTTGAGCGGGAAGGATTTTTAAATACGGCTTTAAAAAGTGTGGGGGTAATCCAGGAGCCGATCCATTTTCTCAACTCGATCTTTGCGGTGATTTTGATGATGGTCTACTGCTATCTCCCCTTCATGGTTCTCCCGATTTTCTCAAGTTTGGAGCGGTTTGACCGCCGCCTTTTAGAGGCTTCAAATGACCTAGGCGCCTCTTGGAAAGAGACCTTCCAAAAGGTGATGCTCCCCCTCACGTTACCTGCGGTGCGGGCCGGCTTTTTCCTCGTCTTCATTCCCGCCTTTGGGGAGTTCATCATCCCCGAGTTGATGGGAGGAGACAAGCGCTACTTTGTTGGAAATGTGATCTCTCAATATGTCCTCGGCAAGGAAACAGGAGGGATGGGAGCGGCCTTTATGGTTCTGAGCTGCTTTTCTTTAATGGGGACGGTGATGCTCGTCTATTTTTCGTTTAAAAAGGTGAGCAAAGTGCTCCTGAGGGGGCTGAAATGAAGCGGCTATTTGGAATTTTTGTTGTCCTCTCTTCTTATCTTTTTCTATATGTTCCGATCTTGATCTTGATTATCTTCTCCTTTAATACAAAAAGTTTTCCCTCTCCTTGGGAGGAGTTTACCTTTAAGTGGTACCATGAGCTCTTTAATAGCTCTACCTTATGGCGCTCGTTTTCTACTTCGATCATCGTTGCCTGCTTTTCGACAACGTTAAGCCTCTTAATGGGCATTTTTCTCATTTTTTTCCGGGCGCAAGGAGGGCGGGTGCAAAAGGCGCTTCCCCTCTTTTATGGGAACCTCATCATCCCTGAAACGATGCTTGCCATTAGCTTACTGAGCTACTTTACTCTCTTTAAGATCGAGCTAGGCCTTCCCACCTTGATTGTCGCCCATACGATTTTGGGACTCGGTTTTGTCATCCCGATCCTCTACACCCGCTATCTCCAGCTTGATCGCCGCCTGGTGGAGGCCTCTGAGGGGCTTGGAGCCACCCCTTTGCAAACGTTTTTTAAGATCACCCTCCCCCTTCTCCGCCCCACCCTTTTGGCAACGGGCCTTTTGATCTTTATCCTCTCGTTTGATGACTTTATCCTCTCCTATTTTTGCGCCGGCACCTCGGTTCAAACCCTTTCGCTCTACTTGCTTTCGATGCTCCGCTCGGGGATCTCTCCAATTGTCAATGCCCTTTCTGCCATCCTCCTTCTCCTGAGCGGCGGGCTGGCAATCCTCTTTTTCTCCCCTAAAATCAGGAGTCGGATCTTATGAAGAGTGTGATTATCTTTATGTGGATTGCCTTGATTTTTGGAGTCCTAACCTTCTCCAAACGGGAAAGCTCCTCTAAAAAAGAGGAAAAAACAATCGATGTTTTTGCCTGGTCAGAGGCCTTTTTTCCTGAAACGATCGAAGCATTTACAAATGAGACGGGAATCAACGTCCGGATGCACTACTACACCTCGAACGAAGAGCTTTTAACAAAGCTCCGTGCTTGTAAAGGGAAAGGGTATGACCTCATCATCCCTTCCGATTATACGGTAAAAATCTTAATCGATGAGGAAATGTTAAAACCCCTAGATAAGAGTCAGCTTGAGTTTGCTTCTCACCTCAACCCTGTCCTTCTTGGGCGCGATTATGATCCTGATAATACGTACTCTTTGCCTTATGAGTGGGAGATCTTTGGGTTTGGGATCGATGTGGATGCTTTTGATAGCCCCCCCACCTCATGGAAAGAGCTTTTTTCTCCTTCAATGGAAGAGACAAAAATCGCCATGACCAATGATCCAATTGAAGCGGTCAACTTTGCTGCCTACCACCTTTTTGGTGAGGATCCCACCATTTCCGATGAGGGTGTTTATCGCATTAGCCACCTCCTAAAAACACAAAAAAAATGGGTCGAGTCTTACGCAGGTTTAAGGGCAGATTACCTTTTAGCAACGAAAAACTGTCAGATTGCCCTAAGCACCGGCTCTTTTATCTTCCGCTCCCTTGACCACTCTCCCCATGTCAAGTTTGTCCTTCCCGACGATTATACCTTCATCTCGATTGAAAATGTCTGCATTCCCAAATACTCGGAAAAAGAGGCGCTTACCTACCTATTTCTCAATAAGGTCTACGCCCCTAAAGCGATCAGCAAGTATTGCAGCACCTTTTACACCTTCCCCGCCACAACGAATTGCTATCCCCTTATCGAAGCGCCCCCCTACTACATGGAGATCCTCCAAGATCCCGAGTTCCACAAGCGGCGCCTCTACTTCATCCGCCACCTCATCTCTGAGAAAGAGGCGCGCACCCTCTGGATTAATGTTAAATCCTAAATAGGGTTGCTTTTCGACCATGAAAGACCCATTTTATGTTTGCTTTTCGACCATGGAAGTGGTGTTTTATGTTTGGAATACGACCATGAAAAACATAAGCAACTAAGGATTAAGGATGAAAAGATTGGTTGAGTGGCACCTAGAACAATGGAAAATGAGCTTTATGCGTAAACCCTTGTTAATCAGGGGAGCACGTCAGGTAGGGAAAACCCATACAATTCGGAAGTTTGGAGCCTCTTTCAAGAACATCGTCGAGATTAATTTTGAGCTAGCTGAAGACGCAATACCTACTTTTGAAAAGGATTTAGATCCCCACAGGATCCTTCAAGAGCTCAGTTTGCGTGCAGACCAGGATATCATTCCAGGAGAAACACTCCTTTTTCTTGATGAAGTTCAAGCAGCCCCTAAAGCTATTATTGCTCTGCGCTATTTTTATGAAATGATCCCCGAGCTTCATGTCATTGCAGCAGGATCTCTTTTAGACTTTGCGCTTGAGCAGGTTGGCATCCCTGTCGGACGTGTTGCCAGTCTTTATATGTATCCCCTTTCATTTATGGAATTTTTGTCGGCAACAGGAAACCAACGCTACATCGAAGTGATCTTAAACCACGATGAAAAAGAGGAGATGGCTAAAACTATTCACTCAAAACTTTTAGATCTCTTAGGGCACTATTTTGCGATTGGAGGAATGCCTGAGGCTATTGCTAAGTGGGTCAAAACTCAAAATGCTAAAGTGAGCTTTGAGGTTCAATATCACATCATCGATAACTATCAGATGGATTTCAATAAATATGCTAAAAAACATCAAATCAAGTACCTCCAGCAACTATTCACACAGATTCCCTATATGGTAGGCCAACAGTTTCAGTATAAAAATGTGCATGGAGAGTATCGAAAAAGAGAACTTGCCCCCTGCATAGATTTGATGACAATGGCTGGTATTATTCATCCCATCCATCATACTGCTGCCCATGGCTTGCCTCTAGGAGGTCAAGTTAACTTAGAATGGTTTAAGCTTATTTTTCTAGATATTGCTATCTGCCAGGCGATTCTTGGCTTTGATCTTTCTTCGTGGTTTTTAGAGCCTGATGCACAGTTCGTTAATAAAGGAATGGTTGCTGAAGCCTTCGTGGGACAGGAGCTTCTTTGCGACTCACAAAGCTTCAAGAAAAACCATCTATATTTTTGGCGAAGAACTGAAAAAAGTAGCAAAGCCGAAATCGACTATGTCTACACTTTTAAACACCAAGTTCTTCCTATTGAGGTTAAAAGTGGGCCTGGAGGCAAGTTAAAAAGCATGCATCTATTCCTCGATCAACATAAAAAGCTTCCGTATGGTCTACGCTTTTCAACACTCAACTACTCTAAGTCTGAGAAAATTGTCTCAAAGCCTCTCTATGCTGTCGCATCGCTCGCCCATCCAGACGAGCGGAAAGCGCTGGAGTCTTTATTTGAAAAGAGCTAATAAAGAGAAAAACTAAGGATTGAGGTTTGGCGCTCAAACGGACACGGCCCCTTTTTGCCATTTACTTTACCTATTTTCTCGATTACTTCGGGTATGCGATCGTCTTTGGCGTCTTTGGTCCCCTTCTCTTAAGCCCTGAGTTTGGGATGTTTTCCCCAGAAACTTCGGTCCGTTACCGCAACTTCGCCCTTGCAGCTCTTTTTGCCGCTTACCCTCTGATGCAGCTCATTTCAGCTCCTGCCTTTGGCGATATCGCTGACCACTTCGGGCGAAAAAAGACCTTTCTTATTCTCAATATTGGGGCAACGGGGGGCTACCTTCTTTCAGGGTTTGCGATTCTTTGGCACCACTTTCCCCTTCTCCTCCTTAGCCGTTTTATCACGGGAATCTTCTCTGGGAACCGGACGATTTGTATGGCCTCTCTTTCCGATCTCTCCCCTGATGAGGAGAGTCGCTCTAAGGCTTACGGGATTATTGGAACGCTGGGAGGGGTCAGCTGGATTATCTCGATGCTTGTAGGTGGGATCTTTTCACAAAGTGTCACTCCCTCGGTCCCTTTCTGGATCACAACGGGGCTTTCTTTCCTAAACTTATGTGTGATTTTCTTCTTGTTTGAGGAGACTACTGCCATAAGAGCGCGGTTTTACTTCGATCCTCTAAAAGGGCTTCGAAGCATCGCTTATTGTTTTAAGATTCGGGGAATCGGCTCTTTATATGTCTACTATCTCATGATAATGATGGGATGGGGGATCAACCTCCTTTGGCTCAACCCTTATACCCTCTCCCGCTACCCCGTTTCGAACCAGGCCCTTTTTCTAGTCCTGGGATCGACTGGAATCGTTTGGTCACTCGGAAGCTCTTTTTTTAACAAGCTCCTCTTAAAATGGTATAAGCCTGAAAAAATTGCCCGCATTGGGTCGGTAGGGCTATTGGGAACATTTACCCTTTGATGAACCATTTTGCCCCTTTTGCCTCCTCTGCTCTTCTTGCATCAGCATTTGGCGCCCTTGCATGGACAAACTCTCTCAGCCTCATCTCTCTTAAGGCTCCTGAAACGGAAGTTCCCGATGGAGAAAAGGTCGTATTTTCGAATAAACTGTTGATTTTAAGTCTTTTTCGCAGACTTTCTTGTCTGTTTTTTAGTGGCTACATGAGCATCATTCCTAGGTATGATTTTTGGAATGCTAACTCCCGCTGCTCCTAAAAGTGCTCGGTTTTGAGCTCTTGGTTCTGGGACCTTCTCAAATTTTGTTTGATCGTTTAGGGTAACTTCTATTGTTGTAAGTGTTGAGAGGCTCTTAAGCCCCTCTGCGACCGTAGTGTCGATTTCCTTCCAGAGCATGTCCAGATTTTTCATAATCATATAGGCCATCATCACAACAAACACGTGGCCATGTGTACTTTCAGCAGTCCTTACATGAACTGGTCTGAGCTCTAAAGTTGACTTAGAGGTGCGAAATGCAGACTCGACAAATGCTAAGTCTTTATACCTGTCATGGGCTACTTGCTTATCCGCCTCTGATTGCTTTAGGTCAGTTTTTATTATGTAGCACCCATCAAGTCGGCTTTCTTCTTTAAGCTTTTCCTCACTAAGCTTGAGAACAAGGGTTCGCTCTTCGGTTTCCAGAGATAAGTGACCGTCTACTTTTAATTTTTTTATTTTGGCATTTACTGTTTTAACAGCAGTTTCTACTTTTGCTTTTGGGTGCTCTTCAAGGTACTGGTTCCTGTCTAAGATGAGTTTCTTAATCGCAGCTCTTTTTCTTACACGGTTTTGATCGAGCTCTTCAGCACGTCTAGGGTTTTTCCGAAGAATATATCTTACTCCATCGAGCTCTACTTCATACAACTCTTTGCTGAAGAACTCGAGTTGGATATGGTCTTTTTTTATGAGGGTCTCTATCTCTTTTTTGGAAATCGCAGTAATGTATTGAAAGCCATTCTCTTCTAGCGCTTTGATTTGCGTTCTTTTGATCATCCCTCGATCCCCTACAAAGGTGACCTTTTCGCACCCAAATCGCTTTTTGGCTTTTTCTATTTGGGAGTAAAAAGTTGTAAGATCGCTGGTGTTTCCTTTGAAGATTTCTGTGGAAATTGGCTCCCCTTCGTCATCACATAGAAGTCCCACAACAATTTGTTTCTTTCCCTTTTTTTTATCTCTATTGTAGCCCCAGTCTGCTAGCTCGTTTTTATCTCCCTCAAGATATGAGCTTGTAACATCATAGAGAAATAAATTTGAAGATTGCTCTTTTCGAAGCTTAAAAAGCTTTTGCTCGATCCTCTCCTGGTTATCGTTTAGCCATGCAAGGTTTTGATAAAGTGCATCTTCGTTAAACCCTTTTTCTATCCCAATTGCCGATGCCATTGCATGTGTATTTGCTAAGCGAACAGCTGATAGCCGAGACCCTTGATCAATGACTCTAGCGATCACTTGCCAAAGCGCAAGCTTGCCATCTCTTGAACTTCCCAAAGCGTTAACAATCCCCAGCCTTTTGGCAACTTCTAAAACAGTCCAAACAGCCCCTACGGACAGCCCTTCTTGGCACTTTACAGATTCATCAAATGAACCTAGGTTTGCTAAATCGAGCTTATGCTTTAAGGCAAGTTTAATCGCTTCGATCTCATCGGGGGAGCATTTGCTGAGGTTGGCGATTGTTCGTTTTTTAACTTTCTTGCCTTCTCTATAAGATTGTCGAAGCAGGGTAGAGCTATAAATTTTGCCCGATTTAGTTTTGAATTTGCTTGTTTCAATGTACATGTCCACATGTTAGTTTGTTCTGGAATTTATTGTCAAATGAAATCAAAATTTTTACGGAAAAATTTTAGTGGGTACATTTTCCGACAGAAGCTGTTTACTTAATCCTAAGAAAACCAAATCTTTAGATCGTTTTGCTTGTGAAATTGGCACCCAAAAACCGGGAACTTCCGCTGAAAATATGCAGGGGAAGGTGATGGGGATCTCTCAAGGACTCGGATCGCTCTCTCTTCTCTTCGCCCCCATTCTTGCTGGGGTCATCGCTGGGATAAATATTGCTTATGTCTACCCCATGGCTGCCTTTCTTATTCTAGTTTCTTTTGGGGTTCTAACTGCATTTGGGCACAAAAAAACCGCGATTACGGAGTAACGCGGTTCTTATGAGTCGATTTAGTTAGCAGCGACTTTTTTTTCGTTTACAAACTTAATCACATCTCCAACGGTCCGCAGTTTTTCAGCTTCCCCTTCAGAAATTTCAAAACCAAACTTCTCTTCAAAAGTCATGATCAGCTCTGTTTGATCAAGAGAATCAGCGTTTAGATCCTCTACGAAAGATTTTTCAGGAGCGACCTCTGCGCGATCTACGCCAAGTTGCTCAACAATGATATCAATCACTTCCTGTTCTACAGTCATAAAATAAAATTCCTTTGTTTAAACATGTTTAAAAACTTAATTGTTAGGGGTTATGCAATCATCCCTCCGTCAACGGTCAGCACCTGTCCAGTAATATAGTTGGACCGGTCACTTGCTAAAAAGACTGCTGCGTGGGCGATTTCTTTTGGGTTCCCTAGGCGTCCCATGGGAACCTTTTTGAGTATTGCTTCTTTTTGCTCGTCGGTGAGCGCATCGGTCATCGGTGTTTCAAAAAATCCAGGTGCAATGCAGTTCACGTTTACATTGCGGGGACCCAGCTCCTTTGCAAGGGAGCGGGTGAGCCCCACTATTCCGAGTTTAGAAGCAGAATAATTAACCTGACCGGGATTTCCTGTCAAGCCAATCACCGATGTGATGTTAATAATTTTCCCTTGGCGCGCCTTCATCATCGGGCGAACAAGGGCATGACTGAGGTTATAGACCGACTTGAGATTGGTCTCAATGACCTGATCCCAATCGTCTTCACTCATCTTCATGAAGAGTTTGTCACGGGTAATGCCGGCGCAGTTCACAAGGATGTCAACCCCTTCCCACTCTTTTAAAAGGTGCTCTACAGAAGGGTTCACCTCTTCTTTTTTCCCGACGTTAACGGTATCAAACCAAAAACGTTGTTCAGGGGAGGTGCGAAATTCTTCAAGCGTTTCGACAACTTGCTTGGCTCGTTCTAAATTTGTCCCTAGGATCGCCACATCAGCGCCCTCTTCAGCAAAGGTCAAAGCGATCTGCTTTCCTAGTCCTGATGTTCCCCCTGTAATGAGGGCTCTTTTTCCTTTAAGCAATCCCATGTTCTACCTTACTGTTAAGTGTTTCTAAATCTTCTACCTTTTCAAGGGTCAGTGTCTCTCCCTTCACCCCAATCTTTCGGTTCATTCCACTTAGGGTTTTTCCGGGGCCAATTTCGATAAAGAGCTCGATCCCTTTTTCTTCCATCTGGCGCACGCCCTTTTCCCATTGAACGGGAGAGGAAACCTGGCTAATCATGAGCTCTTTAATCTCCCCTTCTGAAACAAAGCCGCCGGGGACATTCATCACCAGTTTGATCTCACTTTCTACCAGGGTGATCTGTTCGATTTTTTCGCGAAGTTTTTCTTGGGCTTCGCTCATCAAGCCGCTATGGAAAGCTCCCGAAACATCAAGAGGAAGGACCCTCTTGGCTCCTTTTTCTTTAAGCATGCCACTTGCTTTTTCAACCCCCTCGATGGTTCCCGAGATGACCACTTGGCCCGGGCAGTTCAGGTTAGCCACCCAAACCCCTTCGATAGAGGTAATCGCATCTCTGACAACATCGGGTTCCATCCCAAGGCAAACCGCCATCGTTCCAGGGTGATTGATCCCCGCTTCATACATATAAAGGCCGCGCGCACGGACAAGTTTTACCCCCTCTTCAAAGCTCAGGCGTTCAGAAGCGGTAAGCGCGGTATACTCTCCCAGGCTAAGTCCTGCAACAGCCGTTGGGGTGATTTCTGGCATTTGCTCTTTTAAGACGCGCCAGAGAGCAACGCTCATGACATAAATGGCTACCTGACTATTTTTGGTCAGGGTAAGCTCTTCACCAGGACCTTCAAAGAGGAGCTTTGTCAGGGAAAAGCCTAGAATTTCATCGGCTTCTTGAAAGGTTTCTCTAACGGAGGAAAAAGTCTCATAAAAGTCTTTTCCCATTCCGACATATTGGGCTCCTTGCCCAGGAAAAATAAAGGCTATTTTCTTATCCACGATCGACCTCACAGGTTAAAGATGCAGCGCCCCAGGTGAGCCCTGCTCCAAAGCCAAAGAGAACCATCCGCTCTCCCCGCTTGACACTCTTTTCTTTTAAAAGTTCATCCAGGGCGATCCCCACAGAAGAGGCTGAGGTGTTCCCATACTTATGGATGGTGACATAGACATGATCGTTAGGAACCTGGAACCGCTTTGCTAGCGCGTTGATGATGCGAAGGTTTGCTTGATGAGGAACCATCCAGCTGATTTCCTCCTCTTTAAGTCCTGCCGCATCGAGGGAGGTTTTCACTGCCTCTTCCATCCGACGGACCGCATGTTTAAAGACCTCTTTTCCACCCATTTGGATGAAGTGCTCTTTTCCCTGGACCGTTTCGATCGATGCGGGGCGTTTTGATCCCCCTGCAGGCAACTTTAAGATTTCTGATTGCTCTCCATCCGACCCTAAGGTGACATTTTCAATGGTATATCCCTCTTTTGCATCACTAACAACACAAGCCGAGGCTCCATCTCCAAACAGGACGCAGGTGTTGCGATCTTCATAGTCGACGATCGAAGAGAGCTTTTCTGCTGCGATGATTAAAACATTTTTGTACATCCCTGACTCAACATAGGCTTTTGCCATGGAGAGGGCATAGATGTAGCCTGAGCAAGCGGCCTGCACATCCATCGCTGCAGCACCCGTTGCCCCGAGTCGATTTTGAATCAGGCAGGCGGTGCTGGGGAAGACATAGTCGGGGGTGAGGGTTGCCACCAAGATCAGATCGATCTCCTCAGCCTCAATGTTTCCATTTTCTAAGGCTCTTTTCGCAGCCTCATATCCCATATCAGAGGTGAACTCATCACTCGCTGCCAGGCGGCGCTCTTTCATCCCTGTGCGGGAAATGATCCACTCGTCGGAGGTGTCGACCATCTTTTCGAGGTCTTGGTTCGATAAGACCCGCTCTGGGAGGTAGGCACCTACCCCTATAATTTTTGCTTTACTTTTCACCGTAAAATGATTCCTTAAATGACTTTCAAATACTATACCAAAAAATCATTAAAGAGCCAATTGGAAAAATCCATTAGGTGGAAAAATCCTAAACTGCTAGGATGCGGGGGTATGCTGAAATATCCTAAAGATTTATTAACACTCATCGCCCACCTCAAAAAGCTTCCCGGGGTGGGAAAAAAGACTGCTGAGCGGTTTGCCTTCTCCCTTTTGGAGTGGGATAACAAGGAACTTTTTGAATTTTCAGAAGGGATTGCTACCTTAAAAGAGCGGGTCCAGGCCTGTGCCGAATGTGGCTGCTTGATGGATGGGGTGCAGTGCTCCTTCTGCGATACCTCGCGGCGGGACAAAGCGCTCCTTTGTATTATAGGGAGTTCTCGCGATGCTTATGCGATTGAAGAGACGGGCAACTTCCGTGGTCTTTACCACGTCCTTGGGACCCTTCTTTCCCCTCTTGAAGGGAAGACTCCTGACAGTTTAAACCTTCCCCACTTAGAAGATCGGATTAAGCAATTAGGTGTGGAAGAGGTGATTCTTGCCCTTGACTCGACGCTAGAAGGGGATGCGACCTCTTTATATCTTAAAGAGGAGCTTCAGAAAAATGGGATTGAGGTTTCCCGCCTTGCTTTAGGACTTCCCCTCGGCAGTTCGCTAGACTTTGTCGACGAGGGAACATTATCGCAAGCTTTCTCTGGAAGGCAGAAATTCTAATGTAGCGGCTTGCTCTATGTAAAACTTGACCCATAAACCAGTTGAAATATCCAGAGAATCATATATAGATTCGTCGGGGCTGGCGCCCCCGCTGCCCCTTGAGCTTCAATCTGGCAAGCCAAATCGATCTTCCTCGGGGGGCCGTGCGGAGCACTGATCCACCCACTCGTTCAGATCGATTTTTCACAGCCATCTTGGAGCCATCGACAGCTCACGGCATGGCTTTTCTTAAGCCTCCGGCTTCGAAGCCATGTCCGTTCACTGGAGAGTTTTCTTTTTTTTCTTCCCCAGCGAACTGATGTGAGTTCAAGCCCGGAGGGCGCCGAAACGAACGCGGTGAGCTGTCCGCGGCTTCAAAGCGCTTTTGGGAAATCGGCATGAAGGAGGGGCCCGCACAGGGTTGTAACCCGGGCCTCCGACTGAAGGTCGATTTAACTTAGCGAATTAGCCCCTGGTTAGAGGACAGGAACGTTTAGATGGCTTTTCGATTTTTTTCGAGAAAGTGAGCCTTGCGACGACCCCATAGCCGGTAGGCGCTATTGGGGAGGAGCAAGATCTCTTTATCGGGAAAAAGAAAAAGCCAGATAAATGCTAATGGCCTTCATCCAGGGGTCTTGCTCAACGGGGCAGCGGGGGACGCAGTCCCCGACGCATCTATATATGGTTCCTTGGAGTTGTCCGCTGGTTTACTTATCGACTTTCATCAAACTCAAACCATCAACATTTCAGCAATTCCCGCTAAAATTTTAAGCCCTTGATTGTGATTAATTTGCAGTTTTTATAAAATTTTGTTTTCGCAAACTATTAAAAGGTAAGGGCAGAAAG
>NZ_JAAEJV010000031.1 GCF_015356785.1 Candidatus Neptunochlamydia vexilliferae
GAAAAGCTTGCCTATGCAGGCAATAGGTTACTTAGTTAATCCTCTCCGTACACTTACCAGGTTGGCAGGGATATGACTTAGACTTTGCAGGTGTCCTGCTCAAGGCGGGAGATCTTATTCGAGTCAAAAAAGGGCTCTATGTTTTTGGCGAAAAACACCGCCACCGCATGTATAGCTTAGAAATTCTAGCCAATAAGATTTATGGCCCTTCCTATGTCTCTTTAGAGTATGCTCTAGCCTACTACGGGATGATTCCTGAGCATGTCGTAGAAGTAACCTCAGTCACTTCTAAAAGAAAGCGTCTTTATAACACCCCTGTAGGACGATTTAGCTATACTCCCATTCCCTTATCCTTATATGGAGTCGGTTTTACCCTTCTCGAGGAAAAACCTATACCCATTCCGACTCAAGATTTGGGGGGGTGCCAAAGCCAGCGCTCCAGATTTAGTCCCATCGAAGCAGGCCTCTATCCAGGAGATAGGGGCGATGCAGAGGGGGTTAAAGCTGGAGATTCTGGCGCAGGGAAAACCCAAATCTTGAGTCGGAATCGGTATATCTTAATAGCCACCCCTGAAAAAGCTTTAGCTGATCTATTTTACGTAAAAAAGCCTCAAGTAAAAACCGAAGAGGAATTAGAAATGTTTCTTTTTGAAGATCTTCGCTTAGAAGAGTCAGCGGTTTTAAAACTCAATATAGAAACCTTAGCTGACATTCAAAAAAAGGGAGGAAGTCCTCTTCTCTCTCTTTTGATTCACTATCTTAGGAGCCAAGCATGAACCCTGCCGTTGAACAAATGCTCAGCCGCTACACCTGCAATAACCGAGCCGAATATGAGCGCGCAATGAAAGAAATCATCCAAGAAATTGCCTTAGTCGGTCTTTGGAGAGCACGCTTCTTTGAGCATACCGCTTTTTATGGAGGAACCGCCCTTCGCATTCTCTACCAGCTCGACCGCTTTTCAGAAGACCTAGACTTTGCCCTCCTTAAACCCAATCCCGATTTCTCTCTTGCTCCCTATAACGAAGCGATCTGCAGTGAGCTTCGATCTTATGGCTTCATCGTCACCGTCGATACAAAGGATAAACAGTGGGCCACCCCCATTCGCTCCGCATTTATTAAAACGGGGACTCTAGGTGAGATGTTAAAGATCGGCGTCCCTAAAGATCTCCTCAAAGAGCTCCACCCTGAAGCACGCCTTAAAATAAAGGTCGAAGTCGACACCCATCCCCCTCCTGCCTATCGGACAGAAACACACTTCTTAGTCACCCCTGTCAATGTAGGGATAAGAGCTGTTGCTTTAGAAGATATTTTTGCAGGGAAAATGCATGCCCTTCTTTTTAGAGAGTGGAAAGGGCGTGTCAAGGGACGGGATTGGTATGATTGGTTATGGCTCATGCGCCAAAAAGCTACCCTCAACCTGCAAAGGCTTGCCATCCATATGCAAGAAGGTGGGGTCCTAGAAAAAAACGAAAAACTCACTCTAAACAAATTCAAAAAGCTCATGCAAACCCGCATTGATACCGTTGATCTAGAAAGTTTAAAAGCAGACATCCGCCCCTTTACCCAAGACCCCCTCATCATCAATGCATGGTCCAAAGAAATGCTTACCTCTTTTGTAGAAAAAATGGACATCCATGAGTAAATCTCCCAATTTTTGAGCTTATTTGAATATAATTTTGCAAAAAAAAACCAATTGGTTATAATTTTTAATTTGCGTTGGATAGGGACCCAAATAGATGACACTAAAGAGCCGAATTGATTTTTCAAACTACTTTTCCAAAGGAAGTATCGATAGAGGAGAGCGCTACTATGCCATGGGGGCTGTCCAGGGGTGTGCCATTGAGAAGCTCGATGATGGAACATTTGAGATCACCTCCCTTGTTTTGGGATCAAGGAACGCCCCTTATGAAGTCTGCATTTCAGCCGATATAGAAGGTGGAGAGATCTTTGAGATCGATGGAGAGTGTAGCTGCCCTGTTGGGTTTCAATGCAAACATGTGGTTGCTACCCTTTTAAAGGCAGCAAGTATTCTAGAAGATCGTGTGCAAACTACGCCCACCACTCAGCCTAAAAGCGGTAACTGGGAGGAATGGTTCAGCGGCTTTAAAGTGGCTGCTGAAGAAGCAGCTAAACCTAAAGAGCGCATTGTCTATGTCATTGAAGAGACCAATTATGGCCCCAAAAAAACCTTAGTCATTCGGATTGAGAAATCAGGAATTCTCAAGGATGGAGGATTTGGGAAGTTTCAAAGCACAAACCCCGACTCGGTTTCATGGACACGTAACGCCGCACCGATTGATGCCGAACTTTTGTTAAAAATGAAAAAAGCTAACCTCAATTCATATGGCTCCTTCTATCTAAAACAGTCAAACTCTGGCTATATTCTCCGAAGGCTTCTAGAGACCGACCGTGCCTTTTTTGGAGAGTTTAAAGAGTCCCCCCTAAAAATTGCAGAGCCTCGTTATCTGAAATTAAGCTGGCAACTCCTTAATGATGGCCGCCAATACTTAAAATCAGAGATTGAAGGAGGGGGGCAGATCCTTCCCGTTTCCCCTCCTTGGTATTTTGATGCCCATCAGAATGAATGTGGCCCGCTTATATCAAATCTTGAACTAGATTCTCTCTCCCCTTTGCTTCAGGCTCCCCCTATCGCTCCTACTGAAGTGAGAGAGTTCAAAGAAGCTCTTAAAAAAAACAACTTGAGTCTCCCCGCTCCCAAGACCTATACGATTATAGCAAAAAAAATAAACCCAAAGCTCCACCTCGATCTTTTTGGAGCAAGGGATGTCAACCCTTACGAGTGGGGAGAGCCTAAAATGCACCCCCTGATTACCCCCTCTTTTCTCTATGAAGATACAAAAGTTTCTACGTCTCAAGAAGATCCCGTTTTATATGAGAGTGCGGGAGAAGATCTCGTAGAAATACCCCGCTGCTTTGCCGCAGAAAAAAAACTCCTTGAAACGTTTAAAAAAGAAAATGTGATTAATCCTTTAGAACAGGGGTATCCCTATAGATACATCGAAGAAAAGTATCGAGGCGATTTCACAATAGGTTATGGAGACTGGAAAGAGGAATATAAAGCCTCCGCCTTCATGAACGCACTCCCTATTTGGAAAAAAAATGGGTGGTCAATCACCATTGATGACTCCTTCCCTTACCAGTGCATCGAAGAGGAAAGCGAGTGGTATTTTGATATCGATGAAGGGAGCCAAATGCAATGGTTCGATCTAGAACTTGGAATCGAAGTCGATGGAGAAAAAATCAATTTACTCCCTTTTATTGTCTCTCTTATTAAAAAGTCACCAGAAATACTCTCACCTGAGTTTATTGAGGAGGTAGGCGAGGATTTCCAGGTGGCTGCGCAGCTTTCAGATGGACGGTACCTTCAGCTCCCCCTAAAGAAGATTAAAGGAATCCTATCTACGCTATGCGAGTTAAGCGATCCTGATAGCCTAGAGGGTGGAAAGCTCACCCTTCCTCGATTAAGAGCTGGGGATTTACTAAAAACCACTCAGGCCCTTGATATAGACTGGGAAGGAGGAGGAAATCTCAAACACTTTGCAGAAAAGCTCCAAAACTTCAAAGGAATTTCTCCCGTAACCCCTCCAACAGAGTTTAAGGCTCAACTGCGACCTTACCAGCAAGAGGGGCTCAATTGGCTCCAGTTTTTAAGCGAGCATGAGTTAGGAGGCATCTTAGCAGATGATATGGGATTAGGGAAAACGGTCCAAACACTCGCCCATATTTGTGCCGAGAAAAAAAAATTAAAAGCCAAAATACCTTCCCTCGTAGTCGCCCCTACAAGCTTGATGACAAACTGGATGCAAGAATCAAAAAAATTCGCTCCAAACCTAAAAACTTTAACCCTCTATGGCCCTGATAGAAAAAGCCACTTTAAATCAATCCCTGAGTTCGACGTCGTTTTTACAACCTATCCTCTGCTCTCTAGAGATCACGAACACCTCTGTGAACATGACTACCACACCCTTATCCTTGATGAAGCACAAGCGATCAAAAACCCTCGCTCGAAATCGGCAAAAATCTGCCACGCTATTAAAGCCAACCACCGGATATGCTTAACAGGAACCCCGATGGAAAACCACCTCGAAGAGCTATGGTCTCTTTTTAACTTCGCTAATCCTGGGCTACTTGGAAACTCAAAACAGTTTAAGCGGATTTTCCGCACCCCTATCGAAAAACATGGATCCACATCCATGCAGAAAAAACTCGCTGATAGAGTCGCTCCATTTATGGTGAGAAGAACAAAAGAAAAAGTTGCTAAAGAACTCCCCCAAAAAACTGAAATCATTCAGACGGTCGAGATTGAGGGTGACCAAAGAAACCTGTATGAGGCGATTCGGCTAGCGATGCAAAAAAAGGTCTCCCAAGCTTTAAAAAGTAAAGGATTTGCCTCCAGCCAAATCATTATCTTAGATGCCTTATTAAAACTTAGGCAGGTCTGCTGTGATCCCAGATTAATTAAACTCAATAGCGCTAAAGATGTGAAACTATCGGCAAAGCTAACCTTTTTAAAAGGAATGCTTTCCGACCTTCTCGAAGAAGGGCGAAAAATTCTTCTTTTCTCAAGCTTTACCTCCATGCTCGCACTTATCGAGGAGCATCTCAAAGAGACCGGAGTTTCATACTCCAAGCTTACAGGACAAACCAAAGACCGAGAAACAGCCATCCGCTCCTTTCAAGAGGGGGATAACCCTATTTTTCTCATCAGTCTAAAAGCAGGGGGCACTGGGCTCAACCTGACAGCAGCAGATACCGTCATCCATTACGATCCCTGGTGGAACCCCGCAGCAGAAAACCAAGCGACCGATCGCGCCCACAGAATTGGGCAAACCAAGCCGATTTTTGTGTATAAACTCATCACGAAAGACACCGTTGAAGAGAAAATTCTCAAAATGCAAGAAAAGAAACAGGCCCTAATGGATGGTTTATTTGACCAAAAGCAGAAAAAGCACTCAAGCCTAACCCCAGAAGACCTCGAATACCTCTTAGAACCTCTCAGTTAAAGCAAGTATACCCAAACAAGTTCAAAAATTGGGAATTTGCCAAAGCCGGCGCCCCAGGTTTAGATCCCTCGAAGCAGTCCCCTATCCAGGAGATAGGGGCGATGCAGAGGGAGTTAAAGATGGGGATGCAGGCGTAGGCAAAAACCAACTCTTGAATTTTTTTGGGTATATACCCCAAACAAGTTCAAGAATGGATTGAAGCATCATCAAGATCTTCTTTTGACACACCCGTTGCCTTTATCACTTGCTCAAGCAAAAGCCCTTGCTGAAGGAGCACCCTAGCAATCTCCAAGGACCTTCTCTTTTCCCCTTCTTCTAGCCCTTTCTCCATCCCTTTTTGAAGACCTTCTTCCAGTCCCTCTTCTCGCTCTTTTCTCCGCGCATCATACTCGTCCACAAGGGCAATGTTAGCTTTGACGTAGGCTTCTCTCTCCGCCAAACTCCAATTATACTCTTCCATTGAATGGTAGGCCTCAAGAAGCTCTTCTTCCTCTATGCTTGGGGGCACCTCTCCACTTATTTCCCAGTTTTTAAAAAAGTAGAGCCACTTATCTTGAACCGTTTCTAGCTCACCCTCTCCTTTGGCAAACTTTGGAAGTTCAATAAAAACATAGGACATGTCTTCTAGATCATGCTCCAACGTATCAACATCCAGGGTTTTGTGATAGGAAATCACACTTCCTTTATTCGGAAATAGCTCATGGTTCGCAATGGCTAGAAGGATCACCGGCTTGAGCTCTACGTACTGCGATCCCGATGGAAACTGGGTGACATAGCTGTGGGCGACATAAAACTGGGTCCGTTTAACGAATGCAGGAACCTTCCGGTTCTGCATCTCAACGATATACTGCATGTTCCTTTCATCGGTACACTTGATATCGAGGATGCTCTCCTTAGTCTCCTTGATCAAAGGAGCCTGGTCTTTAGGCAAAAAATCGACTCTCTTGATTCTCCTTTCCCCCTCTAGAGAAAGGATCGAGTTGAGGAAGCTAATGAGAAGTGGCTTATGTCCTTCCGTTCCAAAAAGCTTCCGGAATGACACATCATTGGTTGGATCTAAGTAGCGTGTTTTTGTGATCATACCACTTTATTTTCCCATACTCTTTTTTTAGTGACAACCATTAAATCGTGCACTGCAACAGAAGGTCGCAAAGAGAGACGAGGATGTCGCGCAGCACCTCTAGAGGGCACAGCTTAGTGTTATATCATGCCGCTTCTTAGAACCCCTTCTCCCAGTCGTCATGCCTTTTCTCAATTAAAGCCCGCTGCTTCAGCCGCTGCACCAAAAAACTTGTTTAACTCTTCATAGGCTTGAAACATACTCAATGTAATTCCACACTCGTTAGCAAGAGCTTCATACACTAAAGCCCATTCAGGTGGAGGAGGTTCAAGATTCTTTGGAAGAGGATGCGTTCTCCTAACGCGAAAGATCTTTTGAACAACATCTATTAAGCTCTCTCCATCTATTTCCCTCAGCTCAAGAAGGAGGAGCATATCTACCAAATCCTTAGCTCGGGTATTAACTCTTTGTTCACGCGGAAGAGAGTAAGCATGAAGTTTTTCAGCAAACTGCTGCTCAATTGAAATCATTCTCATCTTAGGGTTTTCAATTCCATAATGACCCAACCAGTCAGAGCCTTCCATAAACTCAACCTCATCTACAACAGAATCTGCTCCTACATCTAGCTGAAATCTAACAAACAATCTCTTATCAAGGAAAGAAGCCACGGAATACCGAGCTCCTCCATAAGGAGCATTGTCTAAATCCTTTTTTGCTTGGCCAATCTCAAAGGTAAAATAGTCATTAAGATCCTTTTTTGCTAACTCTCGAAGTTCTTCAGTAATGACACTTTCAATCGAAATATCTTGATCATCTGCTCTGCGCAAACAGGTTAAATCAATGTCTTTTGTAGCTCGAGCAGAAGCAATACGGAGCTCCATTGCATATCCCCCCTTCAAAACAAAACCATTTGATTCTGAGCAAAAGATTCTGGCCAAAAGCCTTTCAAAAGCAACTTTTCTACGAATTCGGTGTAGATCCTGCCCAGTCTTAACAGAAGTGTTTTTCAAGCGCGCTTCTAAGCTTCTTCGAAAATCTGTTGCTGTTTTAGAGGGTGTCATCAAAAATTCTCTCCAATTTCTTATAGATATTAGGATAACTTGACTGGAGTGCATTGACCTCTTTTTTGAGAATCATTCCCCGTTCAATAGCTTGGTGGGCTGCCTGAAAAATGAAGTTATCCGCTACCGTTCCCGCATCAATAACATCCATCAGAGTTTTTAGAGGGGTTGTCACTTTATATCCCTGCCTTTCCTCTACATCAGATTTTTCTAAAATTCCACGGTGAAGGTAAAGCAAATTAGGAATTTCAACACGCCTCCGAAAGTTAGGGGGCACAGTCATATGCATTTTTGCTGGCATCACATCAGACAGCTCATGAATGTCAAGAGCCGTCTCATGAGACCAAACTCCCTGGGGATCATCTTTGCGATTTCTACTCCAAAGACTCCATAGAACAAGCTCAGGGCGGTCGGTCACAGGGTAACGCCCTAGTCTATAAATCCCTCTTCCCTCTTGAAGCCATTCTCCCGAAGATAGCCTTAGATGAAAGTTAGAACGAGCATAACCACATGCCTCAGCTTGTTTTGCAGTAAAATAGCCTTGCTGACGGTCTGCTATTTCAAAAAGTTGATTATCCCTTTCCATGCACAAATATTATAATTTTCATAACATTAGTGCAATAGTTTTGAAGAAAAAGACGTAAACATTTAATTATAAACAATATAAGAATTAGAATCCCAAAGAGAGCCGGGGATGTTGCATAACATCTCCAGGAAGTGCAACTCAGAAACACCCAACACGGTCAACTGGGTGTTTCTATTAAATTTTCAAGAGATGGAACTCCCACACAAGCCACTCACGATTAACCTGAGTTTTGGGTTTAGTTTGCTTAGCCCCAGAGGGAGTTTTGCTTAAATTTTCTTCTTTTGGGTCGAAGGTCAGGGTCTAAATGGCCCTTTCCGAGATCAAAAAGGAGAAAAGAAAGCTAAAATCCCCTGAGGCTGAGTGAAATAAACCCAAAACTCAGGTTATTATGACAGAAGGTCGCAAAGAGAGACGAGGATGTCGCGGAGCACCTCTAGAGGACGCAGTTCAGCGTTAAACCGAGCAATCAACTTCTCGTCATAGTGCTCCAGAAGAGGAAAAGTCTCCTTCTCGTAGATCTCCATCCGCTTCTTCAGAACCCCTTCATCCCGGTCGTCATGCCTTTTCTCAATTAAGGCCCGCCGCTTTAGCCGCTGAACCAAAACGTTCGAGTCCTTCGCCTCCAAGAGGATGATCTTCTTGATCACCGTATACCGCTCCAAAATCTCCGCCTGCTTCACCGTCCGAGGGATCCCATCGAGCAAAAGGAGCTGCTCCTTCGGGAAGTACTGGTTGGTGGCGATCAACCCCATCACATAGTGGTGCCAGATCTCGACCGTCACATTATCGGGGAGAAGCTCCCCCTTCCCCGCATAGCTGTGGTAGAGCTTGCCTGCCGGAGACTCCGGGGAAAGCCCCCGAAAAACGTCCCCCGAAGAGAGGTGAAAATGGTTCCCCGCACTGCTCAAGAACTTCCCCTGAGTCCCCTTTCCCGAGCCTGGGGGGCCAAAAATCAAAACCGCCTGAAACTTCTCATCGACCTGAGAGCACATCGTCAAATCATTCCTCATTGTTTTGGTCCCTCCTAGGGGAAATTTCTCCGTTGCCCTGCTTCAAGAGCCCACTTTGGGGCTCTATCCATCGGGCGCCTTGAACTTTCCTCCTATGAGGAACCCTCCCAATGGGCTTGACTTGACGATCTCCTCTAGGAAGAATACGACTTTCCATAAGTCATTTACTATCAGTGAATTAATCTTTTCCCTCTATTTTCACCATACCACATCCCGATTATTTTCCTACTAATAATTTAAATCGCTAAAAACCAATGCAATATAGATTAATTAACTTTAATTGCGAAATATGTTATAATTAAGGCAATAATAAATAGATAATTAAGAAAAATAATGAGCAGCTTAACCTCAGCCAGATCAGATTATACCTCACGGGGCCAAGACTTAATCTTAAGGGCCAAGCAAGCCGGAAAGGGTCATTTCGCCACGATGACCGTTGATGGCAAGGTCTACTATGTCGTAAACATAGGGGAAGGTGGAAAGTTTTATCCTATTAATCCGATTGAACAACAGAAGGTTGAAGCCTTAGCTCAAACTCTTTTTGCGGCTCATAAAGCGCTCCCTTCAGGGGCTAGCTTAGAAGATGTTGATTACATCGATAGCGAAGGTTTCCACTATAAAGATGGAAAAAAAACTACTCATGACGCCGCAAGCTTAGAAGGGCTCTCTTCAGGAGCAAAAGCTCTCCGTCAAAAAGCCTTTGCAATGCAGCAAACATGGGAAACAACATATGAGAGTGCTGGAAGTGAAGAAAGCAAAAAAAAGATTGTAGCCCAGGCTAAAGAAGAGATCACAAAAGAAATCGGCGAGCTGGGGATTTCTTCTTCCTTAACGGCTCTAAGCCCTGCACTCAATGAAAAAGATCTAAAAACCCTTTTGAAAGGAACGAATGAAGAGATTGAGCGGCACCTAACAGCACGGCATGTCTGGACAGCGCTAAAAGGTCAGATCATTCCGCCAGAAATAGTGATGATCCCACAAGTGTCTGACCTGAACAGCTCTTCCAGTTCCGATGATGAGCAAAGCTCTAGCATTAATGGCAAGAAAAAGGCTTCCTCTAGTTTAAGGACTAGGAATCAGAAAAAAAAGAATCGCTTTTTGAGAAGAAACCATTATAGCAGCTCTGATCAGTCAATAGACACTTTTAAGCTCGGTCATCGAAGCAAAGAGGATCTAGACTCCCTTTCTTCATCTTCAAGCGATGAAGCTACATCTTTACTTCAGCACTCTACATCTTACTCTTCTAGACGACGAGTAAGTCTTTACAAAGAAGAGAAAGCACAGCGATACCACAAGCTATTAGAAGCTGCAAAAGCTACAGACATCTCAAAAATAAAAAGCAGGTACGATTTAGACAAAAATGCTTGCTATACCGCTGCAAAAGCAATTCAGGAAAAAAAGTTGGGTAAACTTAAAAAGGCAGAGCTGAACGCCATTAAATATTTCATAGAAACAAGCAAAGAAGATCAAAGCAAGTATCCCCACAGAAGTCAGAATAACGTCAGATTTAACGAGCTCGTCAACAGTTTAAAAAACTGGGGAATGCCCTACAAAGTCCTCTAATAACTCTGAGAATTCCCACAGGAGCACGATCCCTTCACATTGGGATTGGTAATCTTAAAACCAGACCCCATCAGCCCCTCTAGATAGTCCACTTCACATCCAAGAAGTCGGGGAAGCACTTTTTGACTCACATGGATATCGATCCCATGAGAGGTAAAAAGAACGTCATCCTCTTTTGCTTTTTCAGAAAAATCAAGGACATACTCAAAACCCCCACACCCTCCTGGCTTATCACCAAGACGCAGAGCCCACCCCTCTTTCTTATCCGCTATTAGAATGGCTCGAAACTTCTCTGCAGCTCGCTCGGTTAGACTAATCGTCGTCGGATCGGTCTCCTCTTCAAGCAGAGCATTGAGCCGCTCGACAAGATCCTCGATCGCCTTCTCATCAAAGCCATGGCCAAGCATCCCCACCTCAAGGGTCTCCCAGGTTGCCGCCTGACATCCGACACATTGAAGTCCTGCATTGGTCAGCTCTTGAGCAATCCGTTGACTCTTCTGGGGAAAACTCCCCAAAATCGCATCGATCGTCATGTCACGGGTGATCTTTTCAGTAGTCAATTTTCACCGTCCCCTGTTTGATCTGGCACTGGCACGCAAGCCGCTCCTCATCGGTCTCCCCTAAAAAGTCGAGTTCCTCCTGGGTCATCTCCGAGAGGTTCTCAGCCCCTTCCTTTACCTCAATCACGCAGGTGCCACAGACCCCTTCCGTACAGGCAAAGGGAACCCCCGCCTCCTCACACACATCTTTAATCGGAGAGCCATCCTCAAGCTCTACTTCCTCATCATTCAAAATCAATTTTGCCATGGTTCACATCCTGTTTTTTAGGCTATTAAAACGTAGCAGGAGCAAAAAATCAAGAAAAAGAAAGGGAGGACCCGATTGGGCCCTCCCTTTACAAGCTGAAAATCCTTAAAAAAAGATTATAGGCCTCTTAGATGGGAGCTAGGGCTCCCTTCAGCAAGAAGCTCCTCAGCCGTTGCCTTGAGCGTCTCGATCCCCTCAGGGAACCCAACCTCAATCAGCAATCCATTTAAATAGGTGAGCTCAGCCTCTAGAAGGTCTGCCTGACTCTCTAGTTTAGCCACTGTTTTTTCGAGCTCTTTTACGTTATTAGGGTTATTATCCATTTTAAAGCCTCCTAAGACTATTAAAAAGTGTTATTAAGGAGACCTTTATTATAACATTTTTCTGCTGTTTCTTCAACCAAAAACCTCGCCTATATAGCTATTATTTTATTGTCCCAAATTTGGGAGAAAACCCCGCGCTTGCAGCGCGTCGCTTCAGCATGTATAATGTTTAGGCATGCAATACTATAGAAGAACAAGCCATACAATCCACGACTGTACTTACCACTTGGTGTGGGCAACTAAGTACCGATATAAGGTATTGGTAGGAGACATTGGGAATAGAGCAAGAGATTTGATCCAGGAAATTTGCCGAGATAATGGGGTAGAGATTATAAGAGGAAGGATTTTAGCTGACCATGTTCACATATATGTATCAATTCCGCCCTATCAAAGTGTAAGCAAGTTGGTTCAGTACTTGAAAGGTAAGACGTCAAGAAAAATACAGATGGAGTTCCCAGAGCTGAAAAAGAAGTATTGGGGAAAGCATTTATGGGCTGTGGGGTATTTTGTACGCACAACCGGAAATGTTACGGATCAGATGATTAAGGATTATATTGAGAAACAAGAAGCTAAAGAGGATAAATTTGGTGACTTTAAAGTCGTAAATTAGGCATTCATGCCAAATCCTAATCTCTGGCTTTGCAAGCCAGAGTGGTTAAAGCGTGCCAGGCACGCTTAAATACTAGGAGAGTGAAAGTCTCTCTTTCAACCTGATGGAGGTGAAGAATAGGGAAGCGCAAGGGCATCATCGCGAGGTGGAGTCTGAAGGAAGCGTGGAACAAAAGTGTGAGCTGACGAACAGAAATTGGATAAATAAGCGTGAAGGTCGGACGAGCAGGTTTTAGGCAGCAAAGTCCATATCCATCAAGAACCGGCAACGTAAATCCAGCAGTTGTGCACGGAAAGTATTTAAGCTTACCCTGGGAGATCTCATCATCTGTCGGCTATGCGCGGACCATTCATGGGAGCAATTCTATGGAAACGGTGATGAGAAGTCAGCAGAAGGCATATTAGGCGACTTGTGTCGCTGAAGGCCTGAACGATAAAGAGAGCTAATTAGGAGCAGGAAATATGGAAGATACCAAAAGGCAGAAAACCTCGATTAAAGAGGCCCTATCAAAGGAAGTGAAGGTGAAACCAGAAGGACCTATGATGGGAGCTGATTCTACCTTATTGGACCTGAAATCTGAAAAGCCAATGTTTAACAGACATCTAATGGAGGCAGTATGTGAACGAAACAACTTGAAACAAGCGCTTAAGCGAGTCAAACAAAATAAAGGAGCCCCAGGAATTGACAGAATGACTGTCGATAGCTTAGGAGAACACCTGAAAAGAAATTGGCTCGACATAAAAGCGCAACTTCTAAGTGGAACCTACAAACCAAAGCCGGTCAGACAAGTTGCGATTCCAAAACCCAAGGGTAAAGGATCGCGAATTTTAGGAATTCCTTGTGTTCTCGACCGCTTTATCCAACAAGCACTATTGCAAACCATCCAACCGTCCTGGGATCCGAAATTTTCAGAACATAGTTATGGATTTCGTCCCGGACGATCAGCGCACCAAGCAATAGCACAAGCTCAAAAGTATCTAAAGATGGGATACGAATACGTAGTGGACATCGATCTGGAGAAATTCTTCGATCGTGTCCCCCATAACAGGCTTATGAGTAAGCTAACAAAAGAGATAGAAGACAAAAGAGCCTTAAAACTCATACGGTCTTATCTCAATGCTGGAGCAATGAGCGGCGGGCTAACAAGCCCGACGACGAAGGGCGTGTCACAAGGATCCCCACTTTCACCATTCTTATCCAATGTGGTCTTAGATGAACTCGATAAAGAGTTAGAAGCAAGAGGTCACAAACATGCTCGTTACGCAGACGACTGTAATATCTACGTCAAAAGCAAGCGGGCAGGAGAAAGAGTGAAAAGAAGTATCACTCGCTTTATCGAAAAGCGGTTGAAACTAAGGGTAAATGAGGACAAAAGTGCAGTAGATCTCCCACGCAGAAGAAAATTCCTTGGTTTTACCTTTACAGGGGGGAAAGACCCCAACCGTCGACAAATAGCACCTGAATCCATAGCTAGGTTCAAAGTCAAAATAAGGCAACTTACCAGGCGAAACCGAAGCATAAATATGGAGGAAAGGATTAATGAGTTATCAAAGTATATGAAAGGGTGGCGAGGCTACTTTGGATATTGCGAAACCTCATCAATCTTCAAGGAGCTAGATGGATGGATACGTCGTCGCCTAAGATGCATCCATTGGAAGCAATGGAAAACATTTAAGAAGCGAAGAAAGGAACTAATCAAACTAGGCATCAAAGAGAAAGATGCCGTATGGGCAGCCATGAGTTCGAGAGGTCCTTGGATGTTAAGTCACATTCCTCAGGTAAGGAGAGCTCTAAGTATCAAGTATTTCAAGGAAGCAGGATTGCCAACACTTGCTCCTGTATAGACATTTAACTTTATCGAACCGCCATGGTACGGACCCGTATGCCTGGTGGTGTGGGAGGGAAAGCCCGAGAGGGCCTCCCTATCCCGATTTCTTAAGTTGCTTATATATAGAATCTAACGATTTATTTATAATGTTTGATTAATTATAGTTAAATGTGTTATAATATTACTATTGAAATAAAAAATTAATGTAAAAATACAGCGCAAAAAGTGTAAATACACAAATCACTTATTGCGAAGGAGTTAATAAAATGCAAGAGCTTTGGGCAAATTCTACAAAAAATAACGGATATCAGATTCTTCAAAACTCTAGTTCTGAAGATTCTGATGGTAGCGATACCAATTCAGTCTTTAATAGAAGAGTGAAAGGTATAGGTTCGGGTAACCAATATTCATCTAGCCCTCAAACCTTGATATTCAGTCA
Source organism: Candidatus Neptunochlamydia vexilliferae (assembly GCF_015356785.1). NCBI lineage: Bacteria > Pseudomonadati > Chlamydiota > Chlamydiia > Parachlamydiales > Simkaniaceae > Candidatus Neptunichlamydia > Candidatus Neptunichlamydia vexilliferae. The sequence goes on from NZ_JAAEJV010000031.1 coordinate 14,312, forward strand.
AAACGATTCGAGCGATTCGGATGACTATGTCTATGAAAGAATAACCTCAGATCTCCGAGATAGGGTAGAGGTTATAAGCACAACCCAAGATACAAAAGATACAGCACAACAATACGTAAAAAGTAGAGAGTCAGCTTGGAGCTCTGTGACAAAAGATACCTCTTCGCTCACCTACATCCTTTGTATTGTCTTTTTCTTCATCGCACTTCCCGTTGGAGCTGCTAAGGCCAAAGCAAGTAATAAAAAACGTGACATTATAGAAAACCCTACAAAAGAACTTGCAGTTGCTTTTCGTGCATTAAGCGCAATTGATGCTACTCTACAAAGCCATTCTTCAACTTCCAAGTTTAGCTCCAGAGGAGAGTATGAGCTAGACTACAAAAAGTTTAAGGAATTTGTAGGCAATGGAAAGTTCGACCCAAAGATCGAAGCTGAACTTCGTAAACTTCCAGATCGCTTTGGTGAATCCGGAGACTTCTTAGCCCTCTTTAAACATGCAGAAGAACGCATCAAGCCTTGGCGGGAAGGAATCGAAACCCTTTCTGGAGTAAAAGGGCTTGCACTTGAAGTTTTTGAAGGAATCATTGAAATTGCGCAAGAAAAATTAAGTGTAGAGCTCAACCGCCAGGAGGCCTCAGCATCCACCTTCTTTATGAAAACCTATACACAAAACCTATGGGGGAAAAGTACAGTTACAACATTTGTAAACTGCCACAGAACTACCACATCCATAGAAAAGATTGAAAAAGCACTCAAGACCCATGCAGAGGAAATTAGCAAACACACAGGAAAGGATTACGGTATAGTTTATAGAGACCTGGCAGAAGCTCTACTAAAGGACAAAGGCTTCCAGAAAAATATTATCCAAAAACAAAACACTCTTATTCAAGAAAGAGACCAATTCCGTGATCTTAAGGAAGTTGCACACGACTTCCTAAAAGGGTTCATAGATGATTTAACTCTACTTGCTCCAGCTAAAGATACTAACCCCCCCACTGGAGAAGCTAGATTGCTGCAACTTGAGCAAACGCTCCCATCTTTTGATCAAAATACAGCCGCCTTATTCCAAACAACAGGAACAGAAAAAACAAAAGAAGACTTTGAAAATGAGCAACAGGCTATTTTACAATCCCATGCATCGATGAGAGAACGCTTTGGAAAATTCTGGGAAGATCTACAAACTAAAGTTAATACAGATGAAATTGAGGCTCAAAAGAAAATAGATGAGCTTAACGATTTACAAGATTTTATCAAAGATTACCATTCCCCCTCTAGCTCAGGTGCAGAGGCTAGTTTGATAGTGAACCCAAGAACTTCCAAAGCTATAAAATTAAGTGCTAAAGATGCACACACACTACAGCCAGTCAGAGCTGAAATCATTAAGATCCTTTCTATTCTAGCGGGAAAAGAGGGACATGGGTCACCGACTCTTCTTAGGTCCTTCTACAGGATTGTGCTGCCGCATGTAAATATGGTCAAATTACTAACCAAGGAAGAAGAAAATAGTAGTAGTGGAACAACTACAAGCTCTCCTTTGATCCTCAAAGACTTCTTCAAAGATAATTCCCTTTTTGAAAAAGATACTACTACTGGTTTATACCTATTTGCAAAGATTCCTGATAATTCTGCTAGTAGCTCCAATGCATCTCAAGAAGATTCTATAGCCACTCTTCGAAAAGCCTTAATCGAGCTGGATCAGTTCGAGACCGAAAGAGATTTAGATCAATTAAAAAAGCCCATGACATTAGGGTTGTCTAGCAATCTCTCAGATGATAGCTATTGCAAAAACGATACCGATTCCAGCAGCTCTAGCTCTTATTCTAGTGATTCGGACAACAACTCACCCAATAAAAATTTGATAAAAAACAACAATAACAATATTATCGTGAATAACAATTCTTATAACCATTCTAATGATCATCAAGACAGCTCTAGTGATTAATCAATAATAAAACTTAACTCCTAAGGAAGGCCTCTGTGGGAAACCGCAGGGGCTTTTTACTACCCTGAAGTATTGCCTAGTGGCACTATTCGGGGTTTACATATGTATGGGTTTGGTGGTGAGACCCAGAGCGCACTCTTTGAGCGCTTCGGAGAGGGTGGGATGGGCGTGGCAGGTGTGGGCAAGGCTCGCGGCGGTCGCTTTGGTTTGGAGCGCGAGGGTCGCTTCGGCAATGAGCTCGCCGGCATGGGGGGCGAGGATGTGGACTCCCAGGAGACGGTCTGTCTCCTTATGGGCAATCATTTTGACAAAACCTTGGGTCTCGCCGGTGCAGCTGGCGCGGGAGTTCGCCCGGAGGGGGAACTGGGCCGTTTTGATGGGAAGTTTTAGGGCCTTGGCTTCGGCTTCTGTAAGGCCAACGGCGGCGGCTTCGGGATAGGTATAGACAACGCTCGGGATAGCAAGGTAGTCGAGGGTGGGGGTGTGGCCAGCGATGAGCTCAGCGACGGCAACCCCCTCTTCGGAGGCTTTGTGGGCGAGCATGGGGCCGTCGACGATGTCGCCGATGGCGTAGATGTGGGGTTGGCTGGTTTGGAAGTTGTTGTTGATAGGGATGAACCCTTGGGGGTTGGGGGTGATAGTGGCGTTTTCGAGGGCGAGGCCTTGGGTGTAGGGACGGCGGCCGATGGCGACGAGGATGACGTCTGCGGTGTGGGTCTCGCCAGAATCGAGGGTGAGGGTGGTGTCGGTGGCTCCGGTCACTTTAGAGGAAAGCTGGAAGGTCATCCCTTGGGCGGTGAGGAGCTTTTGGAGCCCTTGGGAAAGGGCGGTGTCGATGGTGGGGCAGATATGGTCGAGGAATTCTATGAAGTGAACCTGGGTTCCGAGGCGGCTGTAGACGGAGCCGAGCTCAACGCCGATAATCCCGGCGCCGATGACGATCATCTTTTTGGGAACCTCTTTGAGGGCGAGGGCGCCGGTCGAGGAGAGGATTTTCTGCTCGTCAAAGGGAAGGAAGGGAAGGGGTGTGGGCTCTGAACCGGTGGCGAGGATGATGTTTTTGGCTTGGACCTCTTGGTCGTCGACGAGGAGGGTGTGGGGATCTTTAAAGCTGGCGGTTCCGGTGAGGAAGGTGACGCCGTTTTTCTTGAAGAGTCCTTGGATCCCTTGGTTGAAGCCGGCAACGACGTTTTGTTTGCGGGTCATCATCTGGGGAAAGTTGGCTTGGGGCTGGGCGTCGATGCCGAGGTTTTTCCCTTCATGGAGGAGGTGATAGTAGACTTCGGAGGAGTGGAGGAGACTCTTGGAGGGGATGCAGCCAACGTTGAGGCAGGTGCCGCCAAGGACCTTTTCTTTTTCGATGCAGGCGGTTTTAAGGCCCAGCTGGGCGGCGCGGATGGCGGCAACGTACCCTCCGGGGCCCGATCCAACGACAACAACATCAAACATCGGTCTCTCCTAGAAGAAGGCGTTCGGGCTTTTCGAGCATCTCTTTAACGCGGACAAGGAAGCTCACCGCTTCTTTCCCGTCGATAATCCGGTGGTCGTAGCTCAGGGCTAGGTACATCATGGGACGGATGACGATTGTGTTATCGATCACAACGGCTCTTTTGACGATGTTATGCATCCCGAGAATGGCACTTTGGGGTGGGTTGAGGATCGGTGTGGAGAGCATCGAACCAAAAACTCCCCCGTTAGTAATGGTAAAGGTTCCCCCTTGCAAGTCGTCGATGCTAATGGTCCCCTCACGCGCTTTTTTGGCAAAGGCTTGGATCTCTTTCTCGATCCCAGCAAAGGTGAGGGTCTCGGCATTTCTAAGGACGGGAACCATCAGCCCTTTGGGGGTGGAAACGGAGATGCCGATGTGACAGGCGGTGCTATATACGATCTCCTCTCCATCGATAAAGGCGTTGACATCGGGAAACTCATGTAAAGCGGCTTTACATGCCTTGACGAAGAAGGACATAAAGCCCAGCTTGACATCATGTTTTTTGAGGAAAGCTTCTTTTTCGCGGGCGCGGATCTCTAAAATGGCTGACATGTCGACTTCGTTAAAGGTGGTGAGCATGGCGGTGTTGTTTTTGACTTCGACAAGCCGTTTGGCGATGGTGCGGCGCAGACCACTCATCCGCTTCCGGGTTTGCCCTTCGATCTTTGGGGCGGCGGGAGCGGCAGGTGCGGGAGGAGGGGGCGCTTCTTTAAGGCTTTCTTCGGGGAAAATGCGGACACCTCCTCCGGTGGGTTGTGGAGGGGATGGGGGTGCTTCCTCTTTTTTGGGTTCGGCTGCAGCTGCGGGAGCTCCTTCGGTGTCGACATGGCCGATTACTTGCCCAGGCTTGACAACATCATTGACAGAGGCGGTGAGCTGAAGGGTGCCCCCTTCGGGAGCATAGAGGACCTGGTTCACTTTGTCGGTTTCAAGTTCGAGGATCTCTTCTTCTTTACTGACCGCCGAGCCATTTTCTTTGAGGATCTGGGCAACGGTCGCTTCTGTGACCGACTCGCCAGCGGAAGGAACCTTAATTTCTACTTTCATTGGAGTGCCTCTTTGAGGAAGGTTTCTAACTCTTTTTTGTGAAGGGCACCGGAACCTGCGGCTGTCGATGCACTTCCACTTCTTCCGACATACCGTAGCTCGACTTTTTCGGGAAGGAGGTTTTGCAAGGGAAGCTGAATGTAGGTGTAGGCCCCTTGGTTTGCATGCTCTTCCTGGACCCAAAAACATTCGGTAAAGCCCGAGTATTTTTTGAGGAGCGCTTCGATCTTTTCGGTGTGGAGGGGATAGAGCTGTTCGATCCGAATGATGGCGATGTCGTCCCGCTTCCGATGTTCAACAAGATCGTAGTAAACCTTGCCGCTGCAAAAGATGAGTCGCCTCACATTTTTGGGGGCGGTGGGATCATCGAGAACCTCTTCGAAACGGCCGGTTGCAAGCTGCTCGGGACTGGAAAGAGAGGGAGGATACCGTAAGAGGGCTTTGGGGGTGAAGATGACGAGGGGTTTGATCAGAGGGGTCACCCCTTGACGCCGTAAGCTGTGGAAAAATTGGGCAGGGGTGGATGGAACGATGATGTATAAACTGTCGTTACCAGCAAGTTGTAAGAACCGTTCGATCCGCCCCGAGGAGTGTTCGGGTCCTTGCCCTTCGTAGCCGTGAGGGAGAAGGAGGGTGAGGGCGGAGGGTTGGTTCCACTTTTGCTCGGAAGAGACGATAAACTGGTCGATGACGATTTGGGCGCCGTTGGCAAAGTCACCAAACTGCCCTTCCCACAAGGTGAGCCCTTTTTCATAGGCGAGGCTATACCCATACTCAAAGGCCATGACGGCATATTCGGAGAGTGGAGAGTTGTAAACGTCAAAGGGAGCTTGGGTGCCGCTGAGGTGGGACAGGGGGTAGTAGCGCTCGGCGGTTTCTTGGTCGGTGAAAGTGGTGTGGCGGTGGGAAAAGGTTCCCCGCTTGGAGTCTTGCCCTGATAGGCGAACATGGACCCCTTCAACCAGGAGGGTGGCGTAGGCGAGGTGCTCGGCAAGGCCCCAGTCGACATGGGGAGCTTTTGGGTCGCCAGAAATGGCTTCGAGGCGGTCATTGACATGGCGGCCCAGCTTAGGATTGATCTTAAAGGTCTCGGGGACCTTCACAAATTCTGTGGCAAGGGCGATGAGTTTTTCTAAAGGGATGGCGGTTTCAACAGGGTCGAGCAGAGAAGGAAAGGGTGGAGGTTCTTTCGGTGGAGGGAAACCTTCTTTAGTCGTTGCAAGCGCTTTTTCGAGCGTCTCTTTAAAGGTGGGGTCTCCTTCCATCCCGACCGCTTTGGAATAAAGGGCCCGGATCCCCTCTTTTTTTCGGATTTCGACATACTCTTTCGGTTGGGTGAAGGCGGGCTCATCTCCCTCGTTATGGCCATACTTTCGGTAGCAGTTCAGCTCAAGAAAAACGTCACACCCAAACTTTTGCCTCACTTGGACAGCAAGCTTGGCGGCTGCCGCACACCGTTCGGGGTCTTCGGCATTGACATGGAAGATGGGAGCGCCAAAGGCTTTGGCAATGTCGGTGCAGTAACGGGTCGACTTGGTCTCTTTGGGGCTCGCTGTAAAACCGATATGGTTGTTGATCACCACATGGATCGTTCCCCCCGTTTGGTAGCCGGTAAGTTTGGAGAGTTGGAGGGTTTCGTAAACCACCCCCTGCCCAGCCACCGAGGCATCTCCATGGATCAACAAGGGGAGGACGGGAGCGGTCTTCCCCTCAAACTTTTGCTCTTGAATTGCCCGCGCTTTTCCCTCAACAACGGGGTCGACCGCTTCGAGGTGGCTCGGGTTGGCGCACAGGATCATCGCCACCGACTTCCCCTTTTTGGTCTCAAGGGAGCCTTCGTATCCTTTGTGATATTTGACATCGCCCGACCCTTCAAAAGAGGCGGGAACATAGTGACTTTCAAACTCGTGGAAGAGGTCGGAGTAGGGCTTTCCCAAAAGGTTGGTGAGGACGTTGAGCCGTCCCCGGTGGGCCATCCCCAGGACCACCTGCTCAATCCCCTCTTCTCCCCCTTCATGGACAAGCTCCCAGAGCATCGGGATGAGGCTCTCTCCCCCCTCCAGGGAAAACCGCTTCTGTCCGGGATATTTCATGTGGATGAAGTTTTCGAGAAGCTCAGCGCGCGTCAGGTGGTCGAGGAGCGCCTGCTTTTCTTCTTGAGTGAAGGAAGGCTCGAAAAAGGGTTCGATCTTTTCCTGGATAAATCCTTCTAACTCAGGAGAGGCCATCCCCATATACTCAAACCCCACCGTTCCGCAGTAGGTTTTTTCTAGCGCCTCGATGAGAACCCTTAAGGGAACCTCCTCTTCTTTGAGGAATCCGGAGGTGGGAACCTTCTGATCCAGGTCTTTTTCTTCAAAAAATTGGAGCTTTTCCCCTTGACCAAGGGGGTTAAAGTGGGCCCCTTTGTGGCCATCGCGCCGGTAGGCATCGATCAACTCCCGAGAGGGAAAAGAGTTGCTAGGCACTTTGAGCGATGACCCAAAGCTCACCCCCTCAAAAAAATGTCTCCAGCTCTCCTTAACACTCATTGGATCTTCTAGGTATTGAGTGTAAAGGCCTTCGATATACTTCAAGTTTGAAAGATTGGCATAGTCAGACATTATTTCCCTCTCCTTTTGTCTATATCAATCTTTCCCTTTCCCAAAAAGGAAAAATCGCGTATGATCCCGATTTATGAAAAGTGAACGACTAAAGAAGCTGGAGCTGGAGCTCCATGATCTCGAGCAGTGGCTCAACTTAGGCCTTGTCCCTAAGAAGGATATCGAGAAGCATAAGGGAGAGATTGATGCCCTGAAGAAGCGGGTGATCGAAGAAAAGCAGCGGATCCAGACCCAAAAAGATGGGGGAGACGCGGACGAATACACCGTTCCCAAGCGGAATACCCAACAACGTGCTTATCAGGAGCCCCATACCCTTGGAGGGGACCTCGAAGAAGGCGGGGGGATGACCAACGCTGGCCTCGAGGAAGAGTCTCAAGCGACCTCCTATGAGACCGAAGGGCGGACCACGATAGCCGATGATGAGGAACGAGGAACCACTGTCGCTGATGATGAGGAAGACCCCTTTAGCGACAAAAACCGGTGGCGACGGGGAATCCTTGAAGACCCAGACGCTGACTCCTGGTAGTCTGTACCTTCATTTTCCCTTCTGCACCCGCAAGTGTCCCTACTGTCACTTCTATGTGATCCCTAACCGGGACCAAACTCCCTTTTTAGAAGCCCTTCAGATGGAGTGGGAGCTCCGCCGTCCCCAAATCGAGGGGCGGGAGCTTGTCTCCATTTACTTTGGTGGAGGAACTCCCACCCTTTGCGTCAAGGGGATCGAGCAAGCTCTTGCCCAAGTCTCTGCTCCCGAAGTCACCGTTGAAACCAACCCCGAAGATGTCACCCCCGAGCTGATGAACCATCTCTATAGCCTAGGAGTGAACCGCGTGAGCATCGGCGTCCAGTCGCTCAACAATCCCCTTCTTAAACATCTGGGCCGAAATCATACCGCTCAAAAAGCAATCGATGCGGTTCAAATCACTAAAGAGGCGGGGATCGACAATATTACGATCGATCTGATGTATGAGCTCCCCCACCAAACACTAGAGACATGGAAAGAGACGGTCGATAGGGCCGTTAAGCTTCCCATCATCCACCTTTCCCTCTATAACCTCACGATCGAGCCCCATACTGTTTTTCATAAGAGAAAAGAAAAGCTTCTCCCCCACCTTCCCGATGAAGAAACAGCCGCTGCGATGCTCGCCTATGCCTGCGACCGCTTTGAAGAGGTGGGGCTCCACCGGTACGAAATCTCAGCCTTTGGAAAACTCTCGGTCCATAACACCGGCTACTGGACAGGGCGAGAGTTTTTAGGGCTGGGCCCCTCCGCCTTTAGTTATTGGGGTGGGAAGCGGTTTCAAAACAGCTGCTCCCTTTCGAAATATATTCAAGCGCTTCAGACGGGAAAACTTCCGGTCGACTTTGAGGAAAAACTTCCTCCCCTTGCAAGTCTCCATGAAAAGATTGCGGTGGGCCTCCGTATGACAGAAGGGATTGCATTGCTTGACATCCCCTCTTCAACAGAGGCGCTTCTAACCGCTCTTGCAGAGGAGGGGTGGCTCACCTATGAGGAAAGTCGCGCGCGCCTGACCGAAAAGGGGCGCCTTTTCTACGATACCGTCGCTGAAAAGGTGATTTTGCCAGCTGAACATGGAGAAAAAGAAAAATTCAAGCAATTGACAGTAGTAGTACTCCGGGGTTTAACTGAGCCTTAGGTTTAAACCGAGAGCAATAATTAAAGAAGCAAGGGTATGCCACTTTGGGTTTCCTTTGTCTGAAAGAGTTTTATATAAACTCTCTCTTCCTAAACGAGCTTTTTTAGCAAGGTTTGATATTCCACCCTGAGCCTCGGCAACATTTCTGACTGCTAGAAGAAAAAGATGCTGGGACTCTTCATCCCCTTTAAGACTTTCCTCTAAAGCAGCATTTAGATAAGCAACCGCTTCATCATGATCTTTAAGTCTTTCAATTAACCAATCTTGGTATTTTCTACTTTTTGCCATACTTCTTAATCCTCTTTACCCTTATAATCCTGAAGGAATTCTTTTGCTTTTTTAATATCTTTTGTTTGGGATCCTTTATCTCCTCCACAGAGAAGTAAAATAACTTTATTTCCTACTCTTGAGTAGTAAACTCTAATTCCAGGTCCATAATGAATTCTCAGTTCTTGACATCCTCCTCTCCCTAAAGGAAGAGGATTCCCAGGTTGTCTAAATACACCCTAGGAGCAGGCTCTTATCGCTAACCCCTGCTGGTTCCTGCTTCAATGTGAGATCTATAGACTCACTCCACAGGCTAAGACCCGATAGTCCTCGGGCTAAAATATTCATTGCTCCTACATGATC
>NZ_JAAEJV010000032.1 GCF_015356785.1 Candidatus Neptunochlamydia vexilliferae
TGCTATCTTTGCCATTATCGCCTCCTATTGTGTGTGTGTGCGATGTTAGTAGTAGTCCCCCTATTTTATAGGGGGACGTTTTTTTTGACACTATTGGGGTCAAAATTTTGAAAATTTCTGAGTCTCAAAAACTCTTCCCTGGAAAGAAAATACGAAATCAAGGAAAATTTGGGGGAAAGTTATTTGGAAAATAGATTTTTTCTCTATGAGAATTTAACAGCGAGAAACCCTCAAACAAATTTAAGAATTGGTTTGGGTATATAATTATCACACATTTGCATAATTCCTTCTAAAAGCCCTGTTCCTATTGATAATTTTCACTTGCATTAAAAAGAAATCTAGATGTAGACTCGAATTTTTATTACAGGTAAGTCTCATAAATGAAAATCCTTAAGATCATCCATGGCTACCCTAACCGTTATAATGCAGGCTCAGAAGTCTACTCCCAAACCCTTTGCCATGGGCTGGTGGAACGGGGACACGAAGTCGTTGTTTTTACGCGCCAGGAAGATGCCTATAAGCAAGAATATAGCGTCATGTGGGATAGAGATCCTCTATGCCAAGAAATCAAGCTCTGCTTGATTAATATGGCCCATAGTCGCGATGGATACCGCCATGAAAAGGTTGATGAGGCTTTAGGAAAACTATTGGACGAATACCAACCTGAGGTGGTTCACATTGGACATCTCAACCATCTCTCAACCTCAATGATTTTCGAGATTAAAAGGCGAAATTTACCCATTGTTTTTACCCTTCATGATTTTTGGCTCATGTGCCCTCGAGGACAATTCCTGCAAGCGATTAACTCAAAGTCGGAAAATCTCTATCCTGCATGCTCTGGACAGGAAGATCGAAAGTGCGCTTCAACCTGTTACTGGCGCTACTTTAGTTCCCAAGACGATCAAGAAGACCTCCAATATTGGACCGATTGGATCGGCAAGCGGATGAACCATGTTAAAGAGATTTCGAACAAAGTGGATCTATTTATTGCCCCTTCTCGCTACCTCATGGAGCGGTTTATCGATGATTTTCCCATCGATCTTTCTAAGATTATCTACCTCGATTATGGTTTCCCCTTGGAGCGTCTCAAGGGGCGAAACAGAAAACGGGGGGATACTTTTACATTTGGTTATATTGGGACCCATAAGCAAGCAAAAGGGATTCTCCACCTCTTGGAAGCCTTTAACCAAGTCCATGAAGGAGCTAAGCTAAAGATTTGGGGTCCCCCTCTCCAACCCTTTACAAAATCCCTAAAATCTTATGTCAAAACATTTCCTGTTGAAGTCGAAAAAAAAATCGAATGGATTGGGGGCTACCGAAATGAAAAGATCGTCGAGGATGTTTTCAACCATGTTGATGCGATTGTTGTCCCCTCGATTTGGGGAGAAAATTCCCCTCTTGTCATTCATGAAGCACTTGAAGCAGGAGTTGCCACTATTACCGCAAACTTTGGCGGAATGAAAGAGTATGTCCATCACGAAGTCAACGGCCTTCTCTTCGAACACCGATCTCCCTCCTCCCTTGCAGAGCAGATGAAAAGGCTTAAAGAAGAAAGAGGACTTTTAGAAAAACTCTCTAAAGGGGGGTACCAACAGTCCTATGATGGACACATCCCCTCTATTGAGGAGCATGTCGATACTATCATTAACCATTATGAAAGGCTCACCCATGAATCAAAAACCCGGCCCCTGGCGCATCACCTTTGATACGAACCCGGATGACTGTAACCTCCGCTGTACAATGTGTGAGGAACACTCCATCTATAGTAAATGTCAGATCAAGCGGAAGGAAGAAGGGCGTCCTCGGAGAAGGATGAGTATCGATCTCATCCGAAAAGTCTTGGAAGAATCTCAAGGATCCCCTCTTCAGGAAATTATCCCCTCTACCATGGGAGAACCTCTCCTATTTCGAGATTTTGATAAGATTATCGATCTCTGTCATGAGTTCAACGTTAAAATGAACCTGACAACTAATGGGACCTTCCCTAAATATGGAGCAATCGAGTGGGCAAAAAAAATTGTTCCAATCGGTTCTGATGTAAAAATCTCTTGGAATGGAGCAACGAAAAAGACCTCAGAACTGATCATGATTGGCTCCAACTTCGAACAAAGGCTCCAAAATGTCCGTGATTTTATTGCGGTACGAGATAAGATTGCTGCGGAAGGAGGGAATTTTTGCCGGATCACCTTCCAGCTAACCTTCATTGAAACGGGTCTAAAAGAGATCCCTGAAGTGGTGAAACTTGCCGCTTCTCTCGGTGTAAACCGTGTGAAAGGCCACCACCTTTGGGTCTTTACCAAAGAAATGGAAGAGGAGTCAATGCGACGAAGTCCAGAGGCAATTAAGCGGTGGAATGAGATTGCGATAAAGGCAATCGAAATAGCAGAAATTCACCGTTTACCTAATGGAGAAAAGGTTCTCCTTGAAAACATTTACCCCCTCGATGAAACAGCTCAAACCGAGCTGACCCCTAACGGGGTCTGCCCTTTCCTAGGAAAAGAGGCTTGGGTATCTGCAGAAGGGCGCTTTGGCCCCTGCTGCGCCCCTGATGAAGACCGAAAGAAACTGGGAGACTTTGGAAATCTCCATGACCGCTCCATTCAAGAGATCTGGAAAAGCGGAGAGTACCAAGAGCTCCAAAAAAACTATCTTAACCATAGCGTTTGCAAACGGTGCAATATGAGAAAACCTGAAACTGAAGATTCGGAGCTTACATCTCATTGTAACAGCAAATAAGATCTTCAAGAAGGTCAAAGAAGCGGTACTTCCTGGTCTCTCCAATTTGACACTTCTGATCAATCATCTTGAATAATGACCCCATATTCATGAGATCTTGGCCTATCTGATGAGCAAGACTCAAAGCCCTTTGATCTTCAGCTTCATCTAAACAGACCTTCAACAACTCCTGATATAACATAGCCACTTGATTGGGAAGGTCTCTTTCTTGATTGAGATCCTCTAGTGAATAGAGATGGTGCTGGAAAGAAGGGGTCACGTATTGGTTAGCAAAGGACCTGACTCGATCTTCCCCATTTTCCCCTAATCCTAAACCAAGCTTTTCACCTAGCCGCTTCACTTGATCCTCTGGATTTCTCATAAGCTCCTCATAGCTTATAAAAATAGGATCCACCTCAGAAAGAGCAGAAACATAATATTGAAGCCAAAGGTAGTAAGAGCGAGTGGGATCAATCCCATTTCTTTTCAGTAAAGATTGAGTCACACTCATAGGGTTTCTAACAATGCAAACATACTGAACATTTAGCTCTGGGCAAGCAGCAAAAATATCCTTCCATAACGACATATTTCTTGCTGTTCGTGGGTCTTTGAAACCAAACAGCTGTTTCTTTTCCATCTTTTTCTGGATGAGATCCACCCCATATTCGATCAGTATTTTTCGATTGGGAATATGTTCTGGATAGTTTTTAATGGAGTCACAAGATAGCTTGAGAAGGTAGAGAACCGTTTCATTAAAGGCCCCGATATCGGTATCTTCAAAATAGCCTTGTGGGTTGTCTTCTTGGCCGGGAAGCAGTTGAGTTCCCAGATCAACTCCTAGAGTCTCCAATCCCTTGGTCACCAAACTGGTACCCGAGCGGTGCATCCCTAAGACCACAATGAGCTGTTTCGGTTCATGAGCACTCAGGGGATCATACAATAGCTGTATAATCAGAAAAATGAATCCTATTAACCTGCTAATGTGATCACCCTATCTACATATTTTGATAAGTGAAGTTGATGTGTGATCAAAATCACCGTTGTTCCCAAAAGGTGCTCTGAAAGACCTTTCATTAAGGCTTCTTCGGTCTTTTGATCCATCGAAGCTGTGGGTTCATCCAGGATCAGAAATGGAGCTTTTTTTAAAAGGGCTCTTGCGACTGCAATCCGCTGCTTTTGACCTCCTGATAGTCGGTCTCCTTTTTCTCCGACCACTGTCTCATATCCCAACTCCATTCCCATGATAAACTCATGGCACCCTGCAATTTTTGCAGCTTCTATCATCTCTTGGTTAGATGCTCCAAGCTTACCATAAAGAATATTTTCCTCTACCGTACGGTGGAAAAGGGAGGGGTTTTGTGGAACCACTCCAATTTTAGCTCTTAAGACATCTAGTGGTATGTCGGTAATTCTCTGATTTCCAAGAAAAATATCTCCCCTATTGAGCGGATAATGCCCTAATATAAGATTAATTAATGTAGTCTTTCCCGAACCCGACATTCCGGATAGAATAATCTTCTCTCCAGCCCTAACGGAAAAGTTAATATCTACTAAAACATCCTCACCATCTTTAAATCCATGGTAAAGGTTTTTAATAGAAAGAGTAGAGCCCGAGAAAGAAGGCTGTTCCAGCCATCGAGGCCTCTTGGGAAGAGAAACACCTAAAATAGACTGAAAATGCTGAAGGACAATGCCGTATTCCTCAAAAAACCTAACGATCTCCATGCTCATATACCATAAGTAACCGGTTAAATTAAGAAGCAACACAACAATAAATGTCATCTCTCCTGCGGAAACCCACCCCTGTTTCCAGCCGATGAAGCTTGTCATTAGTGCAAGGATGAGAATCACAATTCCCGATACTCCTAAACCAAGTCTCGCTTTTTCAAGATGCTTTCCAGCCTTTACCGATTGAGCAATAACCTTCTCTTCATAGGACTGAAGGAACTTCTTTTCATAAACTTGCCGGCTAAACGACTGAACCACATACATATTGGCTAAGAGATCCACGATTTTACCGCTCAGCGTGGTTTTTGCTTGAGCTAAACCTTGGTTTTTAGGAAGAGAAGAGCGCCCCATTTTCCAAGTGATGAAAAAGTGAAGCACCAGCCACATCGAAAATATTATCCCTATAAGAAGGTGAATATTGAGTAAGAGAATCAGGGAGGCAATCAAAAGCGCACAAATAGGGACAAAAGTCACAAGGACAATGGATAGTAACGTTTCGACCCCTTGAGAAGCCCCAGAGATCCTTTCGGAAAGATTTCCTGTCATCTCGCTTGAAAAATAGCTATAAGGATAGCTTTTTATTCTTTCTAAAATCTTTGTCCTGATCCCTGCTTTTACCTTTGGAAGGGTTTTTAAAAGAAAAGCCCCTTGAATGCGCATGCAAATCTCCATTATGATCCACACACCAACCATAGAAGCTAAAAGAGTGATGAGAGGCTGAGCCTGCTGGCCTGATTCAATGAGGAGAAAGCTGTCCACAAGACACTTAAGTAAATAAGGGACTAGGATTTCTCTTGATGACCAGCAAATACTCAATAGAAAGATAGCGATGATTTTCCCTCTTTCAGGAAAAAGAGAGCTTTTTAAGAATCCAAGGATCCTCTTATAACTTATAGCACACGAATCACTCATTATTCTGGAATTTTAATTTTTGTCTTATTTATACTCAAGTTTTAAATGTATGCGGATTAGACTTTGGAAACTCAAAATCAAACATTTACAGTTGTTGTTACAGGCCGATGCGCCCTTCCTTTTGCAAAGGACTGTCTCGGATCTATTCAGGCACAATCCCCCCCCTGCCAATTAAAAATCATCTATGTCGATGATGCCTCAGAATATAACCCTCTGGAAAAAGAAGAGCTTTATGAATACCTAAATCATGTAGATGGTGAAGCTCTTTTCTTAGATACAAGACATTACCAGATTGGGGCTCTTTCTCGAGCAATTCCACAAATCAAAGACAAAAATACAATTGTCTGCCTTATAGATGGAGATGATTACCTTCTTCCTCATGCTCTTAGTACCCTTACAACAGCCTATTCGGACCCCAATATTGTGATGACCTATGGAAATGTCCTTATTGACTTCCGTCCTTATCAAGACCTGCAATCCTTTTACTTCCATGATAAAAAAACGGTGAATACCCCCTATCCTCTAAGTGTTTGGAAAAAACGTACCTTTAGGGAAGATGGATTTCGATGCTTCCACCTAAGATCTTTTAAACGTTGGCTTTGGGACTACATTGACCCTAAAGATTTCCTCCGTCCCTCTGGAGACTTTTTTCATGCATCGGGTGATAGCGCTTTTATTTTCCCAATGCTGGAGCTTTTAGCCGACCCAAAACATGTTGCATTTATTGAAAAGCCTCTTTACATTTACCGTCTACATAATGGCAACGTCCATAATCATGACAAAAAAAGTCAAAGGGAAGACTTAGAATACCTCCGCTTCAAAAAAACTCCCTACCTTCCCCTAAACCGAGAGCTTCTTCGCTCTTTTTTAAATCACTAAATCAATATGTGTGGAATTTCTGGATACATAGGGAATAACTTAAACCAAGGTGCTCTAAGCGAAAGGATCAAAGAGGCCTGTGAGCAAATACGTCATAGAGGACCAGATAGTCAAGGCTATTTCATCGATTCTGGTGTCGCATTAGGAGCGACAAGACTGGCTATTCGTGATCCTGCTTTAGGAAAGCAACCTATTTCTTATCGTGGTTTTACACTTGTATTTAATGGAGAACTCTATGATACCAATCCCCTAAAAAAGAAACTCAAAAGAAAAGGGTATTTTCTTAAAACAACATGCGATACAGAGCTCTTCCTCTATGCTTTTATCGAGTACGGTGTGGCAATCCTCCCCGAGCTTAATGGAATGTTTGCTTTTGCAGTTTGGGATCAAAATAAAAGAACCCTCTACTTAGGGAGGGATCGATGGGGGGAAAAACCTCTCTATTTTACAGCTCAAAAAGATTTTATTGCCTTTAGTTCAGAAATCAGCGCGCTCAAGGTTTGGCCTACAATTGAGTGGACGCCACGCTTAGAAGACTTAAATTTATTTCTCCAAAATAGTTATATTCCAGGAAATAGAACAGGCTGGAAAGACATTTTTAAGCTAGAGCCAGCAACTTTTCTGATGTGGAACGAAGAGAAACTAGAAAAGAAAACCTACTTTTTCCCCTCTTTAGAGCAAAAAGAAAGCCATCCAGAAAGGCTCTATTCTATCCTTAATAAAAGCGTTAAAGACTGCCTAATTTCTGATAAACCTGTTGGGATTTTTCTAAGTGGAGGCCTCGACTCAACAACCATTGCCACTCTAGCCTCTCAACATACCACCGACCTGACTCTTTTTTCGATCGACTGGGAAAACCTTGGTTTCTCAGAAAAGACCTATATTTCTGAAGCTGTTAAACAGCTTAATATTAAACATTTTAAAACCTATTGCCCTCCCTCTTTTATCGAAAACCATTTTGAGCAGCTCGTCAAAATCTATGGGGAACCTTTCGCCGATGAATCGATGTTTCCTTGTTATTGCCTCGCACACCTTGCTAAGAAACATGTCGACGTGGTCTTAACAGGCGATGGTGCCGATGAATTTTTTCATGGATATGAACGTTACTTCTATGAGGGAAGCAATGCAGACTATCACGACATCTTTTCTGCAATGCCTTTTGTTATTCGGAAATCTATCTATAGTGAAGACCTCAAGAGCTTTTTACGCTCAAATAGCGATTATGGGGATAGTCATTCCTTTCAACTTCGACCTTATAGAGCACGCTCTTGGAATGATATCCATACCTACCTTCCTAATGATATCCTGACAAAGATGGATCGAGCAACCATGGGAGTGGGACTAGAAGCAAGAGCTCCTTTCCTCATGCCAGCGATTACTAACTTTGCTTTAAGTTGCCCAGATTCTTCCTTAATAGGCACAACTTGCCAAGGGAAAAAAATCCTTAGGCAAGCAATGAAACACATCGTGCCTGATTCTATCTTGAAACGAAAAAAAATGGGATTTGGGGTCCCGTTTAATGAATGGTTTTGCTCACCATTAAAAGATTGGATGATCTCACGGATCCTCGAAGGAAAATTAATCCAAACAGGATGGTTTTCAACTCAGGGTTTAAACGAACTCATCACCACCCATCTATCAGGAGAAAAAAATGTTTCCCGCTCATTGCTAAACCTTCTTGTTCTAGAGACATGGCTATCGATCAACTGAATCTTCTTGAAAATTAAAATTGAAACTTTTAATATGACAATCTTTTGTAAGGAGTGGTCAATGCGTATTTTAATTACCGGATCTAAAGGACTTATCGGAACAGCTCTCAAAAATTCCCTTCGCTTTATGGGTCTAGAAGTGGTGGGGATCGATAATGAGTTTGATCCGCACCATCCTGAACATGGGGATATTCTCGATAGCTCTTCTCTTTTTTCGAAAGTAAAGGGAATTGATGGAATCGTTCATCTGGCTGCTATTTCGAGGGTGATTTTTGGAGAAAAAAATCCTGAGCTTTGTTGGAAGACAAACGTGGAAGGGACCCGAAATATCATCGAAGCCGCTTTGTCAACCCCCCGAAAGCCTTGGATGATCTATGCAAGTAGTCGAGAAGTATACGGGGAGCAAGAAACGCTTCCAGTTCCAGAGTCCGCCACTCTTCGCCCTGTTAACATCTATGGAGAATCAAAAGTTGAAGCGGAAAAAATTGTTGAGCAAGCGAAAAAAAAGGGGTTAAAGGGTACCATCGTCCGCTTTTCAAATGTCTATGGAAGTGTTTTAGACCACCATAACCGTGTCATTCCCGCTTTCTGTCGAGCAGCCGCCACAGGTCATGATATCATTGTCGAGGGAAAGGATAATTTATTTGATTTTACATATTTAGAAGATGTTATACAGGGTGTGCTTTCTCTTATTAATCTCCTTTCTACCCAGGACGCTCCTCCACCGATCCACTTTACCACAGGAAAAACTTCAAGTTTAGGTGAAGTTGCCGAAATTGCAAAAGAGGCAAGCTTAAAACCTTTAAATATTTTAGAAGGAACACCTCGCTCCTTTGATGTTTCTCGCTTTCGGGGAGAAACATCACGTGCAAAGAAGCTTCTTAATTGGAGGGCTTGTGTAGACATTAAAGAAGGGATGCAACGACTGATCCACCAGTATTCTCTCTATCTCAATGCCAATTTGGCTGAACCTGTTTTAGCTTATTGAGCAAGCTAATATGTCAAGTGCTCTCTTACAAAAGCAGCTATCTACCTCGCTAAGTAAAGGTGAGAAACGTATCCTTCTGATCCGTCATGCAGAGCGTCACCCATTTGAAAAGGGGTCATTAGGGCTAGAAGTAGGCTTAACCTCTCAGGGAAAAAAAAGTGCTGAGCAGCTAGGACACTCTCTTAAAGATATCACTGTCAATAAAATCTTGACGAGTCCGGTTGAGCGCTGCATCCATACATCAGAGTGCTTTGTTAAGGGATATGGAAAAAGCTGTGCGATTGAGCCTAGCTCTTTAATCGGCAGCCCAGGCCCTTTTATTTTCGATCCAGATGCTGCAGGACCAGTATTCCTAAGTACCCATTTAATAGAAGTTGCCCAGTCGATTGTGAAAGGAGTTTCCCTTCCCGGAATGCGTACTCTTTCTGAAGGGGGACAGATCTTTCTAGATCATGTTTCAACACTCGATAGTAAAATCACACTCATGATTTCTCACGATATCATTATTGCACTTCTCAGTGCCTTTTTACTTCAAGATGTTCACGTAGAAAACTATATGCCAGATTTTTTAAAAGGACTTCTTATCGAATATACTGGCAACAAGATCAGCAGGCTGACTCAGTTGACGTGAGCTTCTTAGCCACAAGAATCGATGCAACTTCATTTAAAGAAAGAGCTTTCTCTAGCTCAAACCCCCCTTTCTTAAGTAGTTCTTTAAACTGCTCCACCGTTCGTTCCTTTCCTCCTGTCATTACAAGCATATTTAGGTCTAATAACCCTCCATGGCCTCCAGAACAAGAAAGGATATTTTCAATGATATAGATCCGGCTTGTAGGGGCATTAGAAAGAACCGAAAAGAGGGACTTTAAGATATGAATCGCCTCCTGATCAGACCAATCATGCAAGACTCTTGAGAGGAGAGCACTCTCTACACCGAAAGGAGGCCAAACATTAAAAAAGTCCCCCCCTTCAGATTTCATTCTTAATTGCAGCTCTTTTGGGATTTTAACTTGCTCAATAACGTTGGGAAGATCAAAAAGAATTCCTTGTAAATGGGGATAACTTTTGAGTAGTTGGATCATCAGCGCCCCTTTTCCTCCTCCCACATCCAAAAGAGATCTATGTTTCGTAAAGTCAATAATTTGAGAAATCTTTATGTAGTCTCTTTCTGCATAGGTTTGCAGAACATCATGGTAGAGCCGATCTTCTTCCTTATGCTCTTTAAGCCAATCAAACCACCCTTTTCCATGCTGCTTATTAAAGGCAGACTTCCCTGTTTTTAAGCTATAGACTATCTCTTTCCAAGCATCCATATGCTCCCCCTTCCACAAAGTCGCTGCTCCCTTCAAGCTAGGTCTATGATTTTTTTTTAAAAAGACCCCTATTGAGCTTAGACCCCACTCCCCTTTTTGACCTCTTTCTATAAAGTTCAACTCTTGAAGCGCACATAATAAGCGGTTGGTTGATGTCTCTGACAACTCTAGTTTTTCTCCTAATACCTCAGCAGTTTCTGGCAAAAGGTCAAAGACCTCTAGCTCAATCGCTGCCTGTAAGGTATAAAAGCGCCAGTAAGAAACCAATTCTGCTGAAGCCTTATGAAATGGATCTTCAAGAGGAGCCCTAAGCTGACGAATCAACTCTCCTTTTTCATCGACAAGGAGAAGCGCCCCAGCTTTGGACTCTACACGAGCAATCCCATTATAAAATGGCTCTACAACCTGGTATCGCTCTTGGTAAACTGCTTGCCCCGCTTGGTCGATATGAAACCATCCTCTTTCATCTTTTGCTCGAGCAAAGCCTTTGTGATAAACATCTAAGTCATAAAACCAAACGCCATGTATTAAATTCCCTTTGGCATCAATATGAGTGTATAGACCT
This sequence comes from Candidatus Neptunochlamydia vexilliferae, assembly GCF_015356785.1. NCBI lineage: Bacteria > Pseudomonadati > Chlamydiota > Chlamydiia > Parachlamydiales > Simkaniaceae > Candidatus Neptunichlamydia > Candidatus Neptunichlamydia vexilliferae. Next base: position 10,810 of record NZ_JAAEJV010000032.1, read on the forward strand.
TCACTATTTTGGGCGGTTGCTATTCCCTCATGGAAATCACCTACGTAGGAAAAAGAGTCGGTATAGGCCCTTTGTCCTAGATGATTAATATGAAAAAATGTCCCATCAAAATCTCTAACAACGGAGTACTTTTCTTGAAAATTCCCACACCACGCAAAGCGATTCGAGTAAACCTCTTTGCCGTCTGGAAAAATATGAAACAACCCGGAGGCAGACTGAACAGCTGCTCTTTCATCATAAAAACCAAACGTTCTAAGGTAACGCTCTTTATAGATAGCAAGACCTGAGATATCGATATGGAAAGCTCCTGTCTCGTCTTCAACAGGAGCAAGCCCTGGGTGATGAAACTTCAAGACAGATAAGAACCTCTGGTCATACGCAGGTATGCCTTGAAGCATGTGGTATGTTTTGCTTGGAGCCACTTCGAGCATATTCCAAACTACTTTTTCTCCGATCATATGCACCTTATGCCCTTTCCTAAATTGGTTAAAAAAACCAAGTGAATAAAAAATTAGAGAAGCAATAACGCAAATACGAAGGCAAACAGGGAGAACGACTCAACGATTCCAAGAGCAGCTAAACACTTTCCGTAGACGGCAGGCTGTTTGGCAGAGGCTTGGATCCCCGTTGCCGCACACATCCCCTGGTAAATGGCTGAGCACATAATGGCGAGGCCGATGAAAACACCGATTCCGATCCCATTCCAGGCGGTCAGGGTGTTGGCAACAATGGCATTTTTCATGAGCAGCATGAGGACAAACCCGTAGATCGCCTGCGAAGAGGGAAGGGCTGACATCCCGATAAACTTTCCGTGGTTCTCATCGACGCGGGCCATCACTCCATGGGAAGCCATCCCGGCAATTCCACACCCAATGGCGCTCCCTAAACAGGCAAGGGCCAAGACAACGGCTGGGCCAATCATTGCAAAATCCATAATTTATTCTCCTTTACTCTACCCCTAAGTCGCAACCCAGGGATGTTTAGATATGTTTTCATTTTTTTTCAGGATTAAAAACTTCAAGCGTCCACATACTTGCCTAAAGTAGGGGTCGATTGAAGTTTTTAATCCTGGGAAAAAAGGAAGATGTAGATAAATATTCATAGGGCGCTACTTAGGGGTCAATTTTTTAAGTGGTTTGAAAAGACGGCCGCCTCCTTCGAAAGAGTGGTGGTACCATTCGATAAAGTTGAGACGGAGTCCATGAATTGTTCCTCCCATAATGCCCACAGCGATATTGATCGTGTGGCCGGCCAGGATGACGAAGAAGCCAGCGGCAAAGCCGAGCTTCATCCCCATTTCGTTGAAGGTATCGGCGAGGATCATCGCAGCAAGGCCAAGGGCATAAAGACGGAGGTAAGACAAGATGTCGGCAAAAAGCTCGATCGGCTTGGTCAGCTCGATAAACCCTGCCCACCTTTTCTGCAGAAGGGCTAGGATAAGGGCAGCGGCGATCCCTCCCCAAAAGAGCTGCTCGCCAAGGATGTAGCCAGCCTCTTTCGAAATGATGTTCATAAAGTGGATCATCGTTGTTGCATCGAGGACCTTGGGGAAGAACAGATACCCTCCAAAAATGGTAAAGATCCAACCGAGTCCTGCCCAGTGTCTACGGACATGGCGCATGAGGGAAAGGCTGATGTGGATCATCCCGACAAGGAGGGCGATTTCCATAAAGATGCTATCGCAGAAGTCATCGAAAACGATGTATTTCATAAAGCCATCTTTGACCTCTTTCCCCTCTGCTAAAAACTCAATCCCCTCTTCGATTCCGACAAGCTGGGGGAAGTGTTCTGTCACCTCTTGATAGACTTCATCTTTTGCGGCGATGTGGTAGTCGGCTTTTTTCTGGGCTAGGTAGTTGAGGACCGAGAATTTGTTCATGGGGCTTTTCGGGGAAAGTTCGATCCCAAAATAAGAGCCAGAAAGGGCTCCCCAAAGGATGCAGGAGACCGAAAGGACGGTAAAGAGACGCAAAAACCTTTTTCCTGAGCCGGAGATCTTTTTGAAAAGTTTCCGAAAGAGGAGGGCAAGGCCCAAGAAGATCACTCCATAACCCGCATCGGAGATGATCATGGCAAAGAAAATGGCAAAGGCCCAAAAAACCCACGTCGAAGGGTCTTTATCCTGAGGCGCGGGGGTATCGTAAATGTGGACGAGGTCTTCCCCTACCTTCCCGTAGTTTTTGTTCTCCATGTAGGTGGGGATCCGCTCCCCGTCTTCGATTGCGACCTCTTCGGCATGAATGCCCAGCCCCTCAAGAAGGGGGAAAAGGCCGTGGAGGCGGTTTTCGGGGATCCATCCCTCAATAGCAAAGAGGGAGCCATCCATCTGAGAAGTGGTGGCACTCGCAACATCTTCGAGGTGATAGGCGTTAAGAAGGGTGGTCAGATGCTCTTTTAAAAAGTCGATATAGGCGGCGTTTTCTTTGAGCTCTTGGTGACATCCCTTGAGCTTGAGATGTGCCGTTTCGAGATCGTTTTCGAGCTGCGATAGGGAGCGGTCAAAGTGGAGCTCAATCATCCCCTTAAAGCTTTCCACTTTATGGGAGATGGTCATGAAGTAGTCCATGTCATACTCAGAGCCAACCGGGATGAGAACTTCCTCAAGCTCCATTTTCTTGAGTTTGGCTTTTTTGACGCAGAAAAACTGGATATTGCGCCCCGTCTCTTGCTCAAGCTTCCGGATCTCTTCAGGGGAAAAATCACCAAGGGGTTCTACCCGAGAAATCTCTGCTTTTAAGAGGCGGATCTCCTCTTCTAATTTTTCTGCCCAGATTCCACTTTCACTCGTGGTATGGACAAGCTTATCGGCATTTAAGTCTTTTGTGAGCTTGGCTTGTTTGACTTGAGGCTGCTTCCGCAACATTTTAAGGGCGGTTAAGACCTTTTGAATCGGATCGGGATAGTCGACCTTCCCCTTTCGGGTTAAAAACTCGATAAACCCTTTGGCTTGGGCCCTCTCAAAGAAGAGTTCGACATCTTCTTTGACGCCGACGAAAAGATACTTTTTTACCCCTATAACTGTCATCCCTTCCTCTTCATAATTTTACTTTTGGCAACCTTTGCTTGGGCCACGGAGGCCAGCTCCTGGTCTCCTAGAAAGACTTTGATCTTCTTGATATTTTTTTGTGTCCGGGGGATCAAAATCTTTTCAAAAAGATTGACCCGAATCGACACTTCGCGCAGCTCCTTTTCAAGAATCCGCTTCTTTTCCTTGACCACTTCGATCTTTTCTTTGGCGATGATGAGCTCTTTGATCTGCTCCATCGCCGAATCGATCCAAAGGGGAGACTCAAAGAGGGAGTAGCTATTGGGCTTAAAAATCACCTTCTCAAAGAAGGGAATCTCTGCCCCCGCAATGTTCTCAAACCGCTTTTCGGTCGTTTCGACCTGGGCCCCCTCATAGAGGGTTTCCGCGTGCGCGTCGGTTAAAAGGGATTGGAACGTTTCACACTTTCCTTTTTCTTCCCTATAGGCGCGCTTCAGCCCTTCGATCTCATAAAGGGCGTTATTGACCTCGGTTTGGAGCATCGCTTTTTTAAGCTGGAGGGTGGGCAGATATTTCTCAAGCTGCCCCAGCTTATACTGCTGGTCGCGAAGTTCCATCTTTGTCAATTTAATTTGCGCCATACTCTCGCTATTTGGGCCAGTATTTGTTTAATAGGTCTTGCTTAATTCCCACTTCATGGGGTTCAAAACATTCGGCCAACGTTTGCCATCCCAGGTCAAGGGCCTCCTCAACGGGGATGTTTACCTCAAGATTCATCATCCGATCTTCAAAAAGATAGGAGTACTCAAGGAGCTTTTGGTCCCACCGGGAAAGGCGGAATCCCATGCTCTGCCGCTCTCTCGCCTTTTTCGACTCGGCGTAGAGGCGGATCTGGGCATTGGCGATGTCTCCATGGTCTTCACGAGTCACACTCCCGATCACCTGCTGCTTCAAACGGGAAAGCGATCCAAAGGGGTCGATCCGCTGGTCGTGGAGGTAAAACTGCCCTTCGGTGATGTATCCGGTGTTGTCGGGAATGGGATGGGTCACATCGCCCCCCGGCATCGTGGTCACCGAGATGACGGTGATCGAGCCACTCCCATCGATGTCGACCGCTTTTTCGTAGCGGGAGGCAAGATCGGAGTAGAGCGATCCGGGGTAACCCCGGTTTGAGGGAACTTGGTCCATCGTGATCATGATCTCTTTCATCGCATCGGCAAAGGCAGTCATATCGGTCAAAAGGACGAGGACATCTTTGTCCTTAGTGGCAAATTGTTCGGCGCAAGCAAGGGCCATATCGGGAACGAGCATACACTCGACCGCAGGGTCGGTTGCTTTATGGATGAACATCACCGTTTTTTCCATCGAACCTGACCGCTCCGCATTATCGATAAAAGCTTGATAGTCATCGTAGCGGAGTCCCATCCCCCCAATGATGACGATATCGGCATCGGTCTGATTGGCGATCCGCATGAGAAGTTGGTTGTAGGGCTCCCCTGCAATCGAAAAAATTGGGATTTTCTGCGATTTAACGAGGCAGTTAAAGACGTCGATCATGGGGATATTGGTGTTGACCATTTGATGGGGAACAACTCGCTTGACCGGGTTAAAAGAGGGCTTGCCAATATCGATCTTTTCTCCAACTATTTCGGGGCCATCATCGATCGGCTCCCCACTTCCATTAAGGCGCCGCCCTAAAAGGGCATCACCACCGGTGGCTTGCATCTGGTGACCTAAAAAGACCACCTTATCCCCTGTTGAAACGCCGCGCGGGTTTTCAAAGGCTTGGAGGGTCACCTTTTCCCCATCAATACTTAAGACAGAGGCTAGGGTTGTTTGCCCCGACTTGCGTTGGATTTTCCCCAGCTCTCCCATCTTCACCCCTTTGGCAATGACGGTGATCAGGTTTCCGCGGATGTCAATGATGCGATCGTATATTTTGTTCATATTAATCTCTCTTTATGGCGTTTTCTATCCGGTGGGTAATCCCCTCAAAGGCCCGCTTATAGCCGTCCGATTCAAAAGGCATGAAGTTCATGTTTTTAATCTCACTTTGCAGGCTTAAGAAGAAGTTGCGCGCTTCGTCATGGCCGTCAAAAGCGAAAGGGGCGTTAAAGATCGACTGGATCAACTCAAATAAGATGAGCTGCCGGTCGAGGGGACAGTAGGTGTCTTGTTTATCAAAAGAGTTTTGTTGAAGGTAGGAAAAGTCGTAGAGATCTCCCTTAAGATAGGTGACAAGGTCATCGATCGTGATCCCCTCTTCACCGACCACTTCCATCCGCTTTCCAATCTCATCTCCCTGTTTGAGGTAGTGGAGGGCTTTGCCATTTTTTTCGTCCCATTCAGAAACCCCTTTTCCTTCAAGGTGGCGACTCACATCTTCGATATACTTCGACCAAGAGATGAGAGGATCGATCGCCGGATACTTTCGGGCATCTGAGCGGGCTCGTGACAATCCCAAAAAGGCTCCCACAACAGCTAAGGTTGCTTGGGTCACCGGCTCCTCAAAGTTTCCTCCCGCAGGAGAGACGGTTCCCGCAATGGTGAGTGATCCCTTCTTGTCCCCTTTCATTTGGATCACTCCAGAGCGCTCATAAAAAGCGGCAATCCGTGAGCCAAGGTAAGCAGGGAAAGCCTCTTCACCGGGAATCTCTTCAAGACGGCCTGACATCTCCCGCATAGCTTGCGCCCACCGAGAGGTGGAGTCGGCCAAAAGGAGGACATCAAGACCCATCTGACGGTAGTATTCAGCAATGGTTGCCCCCAAATAAACAGAGGCTTCTCGCGCCGCTACCGGCATCGAGGAGGTGTTGCAGATGATCGTCGTCCGACTCATCAGCGGTTCATTCGTATGAGGGTCGGTCAGGTGGGGGAAGGTTTTTAAGACTTCCACAACCTCACCCGCTCGCTCTCCGCAGGCGGTGATGATGACAAGATCCACAGCCGAGTACTTTGAAAGGTGGTGTTGCAAAACGGTTTTTCCAGCACCGAAAGGGCCCGGAGTACAGAAGGTTCCCCCTTTCAGGATCGGGAACTGGGTGTCGATCACCCGCTCTCCGGTATCCATCATCTCGGTGGCTTTGACCTTTTTCCCTTGGATGAGGGGCATTTTTACCGGCCATCTTTGGACCATCGTGATCGGGAACTCTTCTCCCTTTTCATTCTTGACCTTAGCAATCACCTCATCGATCGTATAAGAGCCTGCAGAGGCGACCCATGAAACGGTATACTTGCCCTGCATGGAGAAGGGGAGCATGATGTGGTGGTGGAACCGCCCTTCCATCGTGGTGCCGAGGGTATCCCCTCGCTCGAGCATATCGCCCACTTTGGCAATGGGGTGGTAATCCCAATGCTTTTGCCGATCGAGAGGGGCAAGGTAGACCCCACGCTGCAAGAAAAGACCCGACGCATCGGCCACTTTTTCCAAAGGGTTTTGAAGTCCATCGAAAATGGCGCTGATCAGACCAGGGCCGAGCTCTGCTTCTAAAAGGTGGGTGGTAAAGGTGACAGGGGTGTAGAGCTCAATACCGACGATATCTTCGAAAACCTGGAGCTTTGCAACATCACCAGCGATCTCAATCACCTCTCCTTTCAAAGAGACATCTCCCACCTCGACCATGGCCACCTCTCCCTGTCTCACATCCCCCTTAAAGCGGATGTGGAGGAGGTTTCCAAAGGCCTTGACGACCTCTCCCGTTGCGTGCACACTCTTTTCGTTACTCATTTGAACCTATCTGTAAGTTATAATATTCTTGGTTTTCGATGATTTCTAACATATTTTTGGATGCTGATTTGAGGACATTGTCCAAAAGACAAGGCCAAAAATCAGCATCCAAAAAGATGTAGAAAGGGCGAAAAGAAAGGGTGTTAGAATTTGCAGATAGGTTCATAAATCACCCTTTACAATTTCGTTTAAACCTTCGCCGCCCCGTTTTTCATCTAAAGCAAACCGATCTTCCACAATCATGAGCTGGACCAAGTAGCCCAGTAAGTAATCGATCGAAAAGGGCTGATCTTGAGTCGCTTCCAAAACCCGCTCAAACCGGTAGCGGGCCATCGCCTCATACTGCTCATCCGGTTTTCCTTCCGTCCCTTTAAGCTTGTCCCCTAAATCGGCATATTCGAAGGGAAACTCAAAAGTAGAGGCATCTTTTTGGGCCAAAATTTGGGCAACCAGCGGATCGTGAAAGTCCTCATACTGGAGCTCCTCTGCCGGGTCGACCCCGAGCTTTTTGGACCGGTAGCCAGCGATTAAAATCCGCCACTCATGCTCAAAAGCAAAATACCACTTTAAAAAGCCCTCATACTCTTCGTTGAAGTAAGCAATAAGCACCTTAGAAAAGTTCCTCAGCTTTTCATCCTCATCAAGGGCGTCAAAAAGGTAAGGGGGCAGTTCCACCCGGTTAACAAGGGCTTCGTCAAGCTCTTTTTCTGTGAAGTTCCCCCTCAAATCGAGAGGCTTATTCTTTAAAAGCTGCACCACATTCTTTAAATCGATCAAGGTGCGGATCGCCTGCACTTTTTCTAGGTCGGCGGAGGTTAGGTTGCTCCTATAAAGGGCGACTAACTCTTCAAACCCAATCGGCGGTTCTCCTCCTATAGCAAGGGAGGGAAGAAGACTTCCTAAGAAGAAATGCTTCATGACTATACCGCAAAAATGACAGAGCGGAAGTCATCTCTTACAAATTTAGCAACGAGGCTTTTTAACGCTTCTTCCGACAGATCCAGTGTCATATTTTTATCTACAATTTTTACCTGGGCACCTCCCTCGATGGTGTCGATTTCAGCTCCTTTTCCTTTGAGTTTTTCAAGGACTTCTTTGGTCAGCTCTTTATTGACCGCTTCAGGACTCACACTTTTCCCGATAATCCCCTTGAGATCGCCACTAATCCCCTCTTTCTCGATTCCTTTCACAAGAGCGGAGAGGATTTCAGCAACAACCTTGGGATCTTTGGCCTGATCTCCAACAAACTTATCGAAAGCAGGGTTAAAGAGCTTTTTCTCGATCTCTTGCTTTAAGGTATCGATACTTTTTTTACAGGCCAAGTGGATCGAGGCCTCAAAGACGTTTCGCTCTTCTGCAACTTTCTTTTTCGCATCCTCATACATCCGCGCTCCGCTGCGCTTTGCCTCTTGGACAATTTTCTCAGCTTCTTCACGCGCCTTTGTAATGATCCTTTCCCCTTCCTTCTTAGCCGGGTCGAGAGTCTCTTTACGGAGAACTTCGCAGATCTTTTTAACTTTCTCTTTTCCTGTATCGACAGCTTTCATTTACACCTCGCAGATATCTTGCTTCCAACTTACCTGTTAGAGAAAAAGATTTCAAGCACAAAAAAAGCCTCCCTTAAGGAGGCCTAAAGGAACCTGGAAATCGAATTGAAAACTATTGGTTAGAGGCAGGAAATTTATAGTCTACGATAGAAAAGATAATGTTTGCAATTACAACAATAGCAATAGCAATACCAAGCCCAGAAAAAGCTTCCGAAGTATCCTCATTTTTTTGCGCAGTTAACAAGTCGCTAACCAAACCTGCAAGCGTGACAGCACCACCTAAACTCATCTTCTTTGGATCATATGTAGAAAACATCCTATTAACAAATATAGCGCCAACCTTTCTCAAATGACTTTTATCAATCTCTTTCATTTCAGTAATAAGTTTTTTTACTGTTCGATTCTCAATATGAGCATAAGTGGGGTGACTTAAAACCTCTCGGTTTAAATCCTCGAAATTTCCGGTCTCCTTAATATTTCTTGTTAAATCTAAAATTGCCCCATAAAGAAGTGAGATTTTTTCTTCAGTGGAATAGTTTGCTATTTCGTTTTCCAGGCCTGGCAAGCCCCCTAAGATAATTTTATTTTTGCAGAGAGCAGAAATCGCTCTTAGCTGCCTTTTGATCAAGTTAATATCATTATTATTGTCATTATTATTGTCATTCCAGGTGTTATTTAAATTATTATTAATAACTGCATGTATGTTTTCCACTTGTTGGTTGATGTTATCAATTACGTTTTGGATGTTACCTAAACCACCATTGTTGTTATTGTTTTGAAGACCAACAATATTATTGCTTGCTGCCATAAAAACCTCTTTTTTATTATAATTAAATTAGCTACAACAATAATTATATCAAAAATAAAAATAAAACTCAAAAAAAACATTGATAAAAACAGGAACCTCCGTTATAAAAAACACAACTACTCAAAAAACACCCTAAATCTTTTCACAAGACACTTAAAATAAACTGTTTAAAGGTTTCCTGAAAACCACTGACACAAAGCCCAACAATCTATTTAAAATCAATTTATATAAAAAAATAGATAATAAGTTTATTCAGTATAGAATGATTTTTAGAGAATCAGGGGCAAACAAGTCAGAGCCCTCTTTTTTGAATGATACTTATCCTTAACATTCTGTAAGTTAAAGCTTAAAGAAGCCTAACAAAATCACAGACACCCTTCAAGAACAAAAAAGCATGAAATTTGATCGTTGCATATGCTAAAATGGGGGTATCTTACGACGCCACAAGGAGGCTAATGCAATGATAAATCTCATCTGCAGCTGGGGTTGCATTCCTTTGAATTGGAATTCAGCTAAAATGGATTACGATATTAAAGAACTAGAATCTAAATTAGATGAGTTTAAAGAAATTATCGACAAAAAAAAATTTGCAAAATGGAAGGATTTAGAAGAAGAAATTCAGCACCAATTCAAGAGCTTGGGGGATTATTACCTCGATGACAGGATAGAAAAAAAAGCAGCCTCTATTTTTTCCACTGTTGCACGAAGAGATGTTCTTATCAAGAAGTACTGTAGCGAAAATAAAGATCAGCTCAAAGGAAATAAAGATACAATTAATAAAATCCGCCGTTCTATCGTAGCACCATCACTTTATAAATGATTAACAAGACGCACTTAAATTAGGCGTGTCTCACCCAAAAAACCTAATGCTAAAGGAAGGGGAGGCTCGGAAGCCCGCCTTTTTATACCCAACTTTATCAAGCGGCCACCAGAGGAAAACCCTTTAAATCTTTTCTACTTTGTTGAAAGGCTACAAGAGGCTTTGGTTGCATCAACTGAAAGAGTTTGGCTTTCAAGTGCATTCTTAGATAAAGGGTCCTTCTCAAAGTAGTCCTTTCCTTTTAACCTTAAAGCTCTATAAACTACTGCTTCACTTAAAGGTTCCGCCATCACCACGCCTTCGAGAAAATAATGTATCGTTTCAGAGAGATCGTGATAAGCATTTATAATTATGTCAGACTCCTTAAAATTTTGTTTAATTTTTTCTATATTCGAGCTCCTATTTCGTATCGCTTCATAAAATTGAACCTTTGGGAAAAAACTATCGGGCTTTTGGCCTCCCATCGGTGTATCTAGGTGCATTGTGATACAGTTGACCTGTTTTAGCCCTCTTTTTTTGAGCATATCGAAAATTTTATCCCTTGAAACACTTGGGGCTGAAACATCTAATAGTGTTTTCGCTCCTTTTTCATTAACTCCTACAACAACTAAACTTTGCCCATAACATTGAATATGGAGGTGGTTAAGAGAAACTGGCATAGGTTTTTTTTTGAAGGTTATAAGCTGCTTTTCTAGTGTCTGATTGTGGGCATATAAAAGGTTGAAAATGTTTTTAAATCCTAATTTCTCAGCCAGCGCTAAAGCTGTTAACCTTGGGCCAGAAGTTTCCCGGTACCCAATATTGATGTCAGGGTGATTTAAAAGCTCTTTAACGGTTTCTTCATTTCCTGTTCTTACAGCATTGATAATAAAAGCACTGCTTGAATATCCCCGTTTTGGATTTATTGGAACAAGTTCCCATTGTTCAACAATTGCTTTAACAAGATCTGAACGCTGCTGCTGAATAGCGTTATGTAGAATGGAGTCCAATAAAGGCTTTCCAGAACGATCATGAGTCAGAGTAAGGAACTCTAAGAGGTTCTCGTATTGCTCATTTTGTTTCCGAGCTATCTTTGAAACCTGGGTTAACATTAGCAAACAGATTTTTTGAGTCTGATCTAGCTCTTTCATTTGAGGGTCAACCTTTCGGACCTGCTCTATACATGAAGCAGCTTTACCTAACTCCTCGTTTAACAGCGCAATCACCGTTGCCTCTATGTAGTTACCCATACTTTCTTTGGTTTTCCCTTGTAAATTCAAGACATGAGCCAAGTTGCAAGCAGCATCATAACTTTTAAAATAGCTATAAGCTTTTTCATAAACCTCTTGGGCTTCAGCAAATTTGGATAGACTTACATAACCACTAGCTTGATTAGACCACAACTCTTTGAGTTTGTCCGGGTTTTCAGCCTTATAGACTGTTTCAAGATACTCATAGCAACGTTTTTTTTCAGATTCTTTAGCCCCTTTTAATACATTTAAAATTACTTTCTCTGCACCAAGCCAATTCTTATTTTTGAGAAGGACTTCTATCTCCTCATATTTTGAGGGAACTGGGAAATAGTCTCTTGATAAAGCTCCAGAATTAACCAAATTCTCCAATACGACCGAAACGTCCCCCCTGCTAGTAATTAAACTAACAGCTCGCTCTCCTATTTCTTTAGTTGAGAAAGATTTCTTATGGACGCATCCTTTTGATATGTCATAAACTTTCAAAGCTAAGGTAGAGGCGTTTTGAAGTTTAAAAACATATGAGAATTGAGAAGTACTCCATTGACAATATTGCGGATATAACTGGCCACTCGAACCTTGAATAGAACTTGAAGCTATGCTCATAAAAACCTACCTTAAATTAGAGTTTAAAAATATAATCAGCATTATTGCAAAGAAATTATAAATCGTCAAGCAAATTTTCTAGTTGACACCTGCTTGCTTTAGCCCTTAAAATGCACCTTCTAATATAATTTGGTATGGAAAAATGAAAGATTCTCTTAAGCTCATTCTTGTCACCCAGAGGGACTCTACCCCTATTGACAACTACTTGCGGTTCATCGAAATGACTCTAGAAGGAGGCTAATCAAATGATAAATTTTATCTGCAGTTGGGGTTGCATTCCTTTGAATTGGAATTCAGCTAAAATGGATTACGATATTAAAGAACTAGAATCTAAATTGGATAAATTGAAAGAAATTATTGATAAAAAAAACTTTGCAAAATGGAAAGATTTAGAAGAAGAAATTCAGCGCCAGTTTGAGAGTTTGGGAGGTTATTACCTCGATGATAGGATAGAAAAAAAAGCAACCTCTATTTTTTCCACTGTTGCACAAAGAGATGTTCTTATCTGGAAGTACTGTAGCGAAAATAAAGATCAGCTCAAAGGAAATAAAGATACAATTAATAAAATCCGCTGGTCTATTGTAACGCCATCACTTTATAAATGATTAACAAGGAGCACTTAAATTAGGCCTGGCAAGCCCCCTAAGATAATTTTATTTTTGCAGAGAGCAGAAATCGCTCTTAGCTGCCTTTTGATCAAGTTAATATCATTATTATTGTCATTCCAGGTGTTATTTAAATTATTATTAATAACTGCATGTATGTTTTCCACTTGTTGGTTGATGTTATCAATTACGTTTTGGATG